>CAXTSK010000783.1:0-2355 GCA_964246655.1 uncultured Pyrinomonadaceae bacterium | reverse complement strand
GCACGGGCAGCTGCCCACCGACCCCCGGGTGACCGCGCTGGTCTTCCGGGCGGTGGCCGCGGCGCCGGGGCGGCGGCCGGGCCGGGGCGGGCCGCCGCCGGGGGGGCGGGGGCGGCTGAAGTAGCGGGTGGCTTCAAGGGCCCACACCAGCCCCGCGCGCACGGCCGGGAGGTCGTGCCAGCCGCGCGGCAACCGCGCGCGTTCGAGCGCGCGCAGCGTGTCCTCCTTGTAGTAGCCGCACGGCGCGAGCACGACGACCTCGGGCGCGTACGCCTGAATCTCTTCGGCCGTCGTCGTGCGAAACTTCGCGCCCGCGTTGCCGAAAGAGGCGTCGCCGCCCGCGAACGCGACCTGCTCGGGCACCCAGTGGCCGGGCGCGAACGGCGGCTCAAGCCATTCGAGGACGAGCGTGCGCGGGCGCGTTTCCACTTCGGTCAGCAGGACGGCCAGAGCGTCGAGCTGCACGGTCAGGTCGCGCACGAGCGCGTCGGCTTCCGACGCGGCGCCCGTCAACTCGCCGACGGTGCGGATGTTGGCGAAGATGTCCTGAACGTTGTTCGGTTCCAGGGAGACGACGCGCGCGTCCGACTCGATGAGGCGGGCGGCCTGCACGACGGTCTTGTAGCTGACGGCGCAAACCTCGCACAACTCCTGCGTGATGACGAGGTCGGGCTTCAGCTCCGCCAGCAGCCTCTCATCCAAACTATAAATCGAGCCGTGGCCGTCGAGCTGCGAGCGGACGGCGTGGTCGATCTCGGCGCTCGACATCGTCTCGTGCGAGATGCGGCTCGCAGTGAGCACCGGCTTCCCCACGACCGACGGCGGGAAGTCACACTCGTGTGTGACGCCCACCAGACTCTCTTCGAGCCCGAGCGCGCAGACGATCTCGGTCGCCGACGGCAAAAGCGAAACTATGCGCGGACGCGTCCCCATGCCCTTACCTTCCCCGTGCTTTGTCGATTAATCCGTTGCGAGGTTGGCGCACGCGCGCCCGGCTGTCAAGAAAGCCGCGCCTTCGCTTTTGTGCGGGCGCGCGCCGAGGGGGTACAATCCGTGCGTCCGCCGAGTTTGAAGTCGAGGGTGACGGTCGCCTTGAAGAAAGGTCGCGCGACATCCGCGGGTCTGAAGGCTCTACGCGTGGCGCTCGTCGCGCTCGCGCTGACGGCGCTCGCGGCCTGCTCGTACATGACCGACTTTGTCGTGGTGAACGACTCGGGCTCGCCCGTCGAGGTCACCTACTCTTTCAAGAACTGGCGCAACACCGGCGGCAGCGTCGAGCGCCCCTGGAAGACGACGCTCAAACAGCTCGACGACGCCAACAGCTGGCAGCGGTTGGAGCCCGTGGAGTTCTCGCACGACCCCGTGGCGGGGACGGTGACGGTCACGCTGGCGCCGTCGGAGGTCGTGAGGGTGTACCAGTACCCGGGGTGGGGTGGCCACGGCGACAGCCACGACGACGAGTTGTTCGGGATCGGGTCGCTACGCATCACGGGCGCGAACGGCACCGTCTACTACGAGGGCAAGCAGGCGCAGTATCAGTTCCGCTGGGAGAACGACAAACTGTACAAGCTGACCTATTACGGCTGGGGAGACAAGAGATGACCGGGGGAGATGAGCCGCGGGTCGAGGGCTTCGTAGACCACATCGCGGTCAAGACGGAGGACATGCACGCCGACGTGCGCGAGTACGAGCGGCTCGGCTTCCGCGTCGAGACGCTCTACGAGGACTGGGCCATGCTGCGCGACGCGCGCGGCTTCGGCGTGGCGCTTCTGCCGAAGGGCTCGAAGCACCCGCAGCACATCGGCATCCGCGTCGAAACGCGCGAGGCGCTCGAAGAGGCCGCGCGGCGCGAGGGTCGCCCCGTCAAAGAGCACCGCGACCGCACCGTCTCCTTCTACACCAACGGCGTCGGCGGCCGCGCCGTCGAAGTCATCTACTATCCGCCGGACTATAAGAGTAATGATGAGTGATGAGTGATGAATGATGAATTGAAGACAATTCTTAATTCATCATTCATCACTCATCATTCACCACTTCGTTTATGCAATCATTCCTTCTCGTCTTCGAGTTCCTCGGCACGACTGAGCTGCTGGTGATCGCGGTGGTCGCGCTCGTCCTGTTCGGGCCGCGCAAGCTCCCCGAGATCGGGCGCACCGTCGGCAAGGCCATCGGCGAGTTCAAGCGCGCCTCCGACGACTTCAAGCGCACCTGGGAGTACGAGGTCGAGATCGACCGGCGCAGGCCCGCGGCCGAGGATTCGACTCCGGCTGTTCAGGTCGTTACTTCCGGCGACGCGGCGGCGCTCCCGGCCCACGACGCGGGTGCCGTCGACTTCGAAGGCGCGCAGGCTCAGAC
>CAXTSK010000782.1:0-2357 GCA_964246655.1 uncultured Pyrinomonadaceae bacterium | reverse complement strand
GAGCGGCTGCGGGGCTTGGAGCCGCTGGAACTCCCCACCGACAGGGTGCGGCCGGAGCGGCCGAGCGGGCGCGGGTCGTGGTACAGGTTCGAGTTGGGTGAAGACTTAAGCGAGGGGCTGCGGGAGTTGTCGCGGCGCGAGGGGGCGACGCTGTTCATGACGCTGCTGGCCGGCTTCCAGGTGCTGCTGTCGCGCTACTCGGGGCAGGACGACATAGGCGTGGGGACGGCTATCGCTAACCGTACGCGGCGTGAGACGGAGGAGTTAATCGGGTTCTTCGTCAACACGCTGGTCATGCGAACAGACTTGTCGGGAGACCCGACGTTCGGCGAGGTGGTGCGGCGTGTGAAGGAGGCGGCGCTCGGGGCCTACGCACATCAGGACGTGCCTTTCGACAGGCTGGTCGAGGAGTTGAATCCCGACAGGAGTCTGAGTCACTCGCCTCTCTTCCAGGTGAAGTTGGTGCTTCAGGATGCCCCGACGCAGGCGCTTAAATTCCCCGGCCTTGACGTGACTTTCCTGGAGGTCGAGACCGGGGCGGCTCAGTTCGACCTGCTGCTTCACTTGCATAAGGCGGAGAAGGGCTTGGCCGGGCTGGTGGAGTACAGCACAGACCTGTTCAACGTCAGCACCGTCGAGCGGATGCTGGAAGACTACCGCGCGCTGCTGGCAAGTGTGATTAAAGAGCCCGGCGCGAGGCTGAGCGCGTTGAAGGAGATGCTCGCCGAGTTGGAGAGGCAGCGTTGGGCCGCCGAAGAGAAGAAACTACAGGAGGCCAACCTCAAAAAGCTGACGAAGGGCAGGCGCAATCGGACGTTGATGAGGCCGTGACAAGGATCCCGACTCTTTGGAGGGCGTGTGGGGCGGCGGTCGTTTGTGAGTTCGGTATTAACGGACGGAAGTATGTTGACGGTCGGGGATAGTTAGTTATCGCGCGCCGATCTTTTATCCGCAGGGACGTATCGGGACAGGAGAAATTCGATGAAGGAAGTAGTTGAAGGCTTTCGACTCTCGCCGCAGCAGGCACGCCTCTGGTCGCTGCAAAAGTCGGGCGGGGGCGCGGCGTACGGCGCGCGTTGTGTCGTGGTGGTCGAGGGCCGCCTCGACACGGCCACGTTGGAGGCCGCGCTGCGCGGCGTCGTCGAGCGCCACGAAATACTCCGCACTTCCTTCAGTCAAACGGACGCGGCGGACGCGCCCATCCAACTCTTGAACGAGTGCGACGCTGTCTCACTACAGCAGTGTGACCTGAGCGACCTGAGTCCGCAGGAGCAGGAGAAGATTATCGACGGCCTCTCCCGAGAGATGGGAGAGCAGCCCCCCGACCTCGCCGCGGAGACGCAGGCGCGCTTCCTCCTGGCAGTGCTGTCGGGCGAGAGGCACGCGCTGCTCCTGAACCTGCCCGCGCTCTGCGCCGACGCGGCCGGGCTGAGGGCGCTCGTGTGTGACATCGGCCGTTGCTACGCCGCGGCCGTGGGCGACGGCGAGTTGCCGGAAGAGCCGATGCAGTACGTGGACTTCTCCGAGTGGCAGAACGAGTTGCTTGAGGACGAAGATGCGGAGACGGGTAAGGAGTACTGGCGCAAACAGAAAGTCAAAGAGTTGCAGACCGACTCGATGTTCCCCTTCCGGCTCGGCGCAACGGCGGTGGCGGGCTTCGTCACGGAAACGTCTGCCTTCGGCATTGCGCCCGAAACCTTCGCGCGCCTCAGGCTGCTCGCGGACGCGCACGAGGTCTCCGTCTCCGAGCTTCTACTGACCTGCTGGATGACCCTCTTCCGGCGGCTCACAGACCAGTCGGAGATCACCGTCGGGAACGTCTTCGACGGGCGCAAGCATCAACCGCTGCACGACGCGGTCGGCCTCTTCGCGAAGGTGCTGCCCGTCCACTACTCTTTCGACAAAGACCTGCGGTTCAGCAGCGTGCTACGCGAGGTGGGGCGGCGCGCGGCACAGTTCTCCGACTGGCAGGAGTACTTCACTTGGGATCAGCTTCAAAGCCCTTCCGGCGACGCCCACGCGCCCGCGTACTTCGACCTCTGCTTCGAGTACGACCGCCGCGCGGGGAGACAGCATGCCGGCGGCGTCAGTTTTGAAATCCGCCGACAACACGTCCACAGCGACAGGTTCAAGTTGAAGCTCTCCTGCGTCGAGGACGGCGATACGCTCACGGCCGAAGTGCACTACGACCGCGAGGCCGTCAGTGCGGAGCAGGTCTACTACCTCGGGATGCAGTTTGAACAACTGCTCCTGAGCGTGCTCGAAGATTCGGAAGCGCCCGTCAACGAGCTACAGATTCTGAGCCCGCGTGAGCGACGGCAGTTGGTGCACGAGTGGAACGACACCGAACTCGACCT
>CAXTSK010000781.1:0-2363 GCA_964246655.1 uncultured Pyrinomonadaceae bacterium | reverse complement strand
GCTGGGTCCGGTGGTGGTCAACAGCGTCTTCGCGTCGGTGACGGGGCAGTTCTTTCGCTTCGAGGGGACGACACCCAATGGTGGCGGCCGCATCATGGAGCTCGACGCCCTCGCCGCGGGGGGCCCGCCCGCCCCCGCCCCCCGCCGCTTCGCGAGCGTGAGCGCGAGCGCCGCCGGCAGGGATGTCCCGTCGAACTCGGGCACGCGCCGCCCCGCCGAGCCGCCCGAGCCCGCGGCGCGCACGAGCACCGTCCGCGTCGAGCCGCCCGACGAGCGCTCGACGGAATTATCCGCCGGCAGCACCTCCACGCCTGACGAATCTGGAGCGCCCGTGACGTGGTTGAACACGCGGCGCTCGCGCCTGACCTGACTCCCGCTCACCCTCAGCTCAATCAGCGTTGTCGTGAGCGGGCCGAACTCCGTCTTCTGCCCCGCGTCCGGGTCGATGTAGCCGGAGCGATGCGCGGCTTCGAGCGGCAGTCGATAAGGCTTCTTCAGATACTCCCTGTCCTCGTCGATGAGGATGAGGCCGTACTTGCGCGTCACGACCCTATCCTGAAGGTCGCGCCGCGTGTCGCGCGGATCGGGCGTGTAGCTGATTTCCTGCGTCTCCTCGGCGCCCTTTTGCAGGAGTAGGTCGCCATCGGCCTCCACGTCGGGCAGGCGCTCTTCGACGGTGCGCGTGTAGCCCGTCAGGCGCCCGAGCGCGTCGAAGGATTCCGAGTAGGTCTCGCGGCTGACGACGTTGAATTCGAAGTCCGTGACGGTCGTCACCTCGTGAAGCGTCTGCTCGCGCACGACCGTCTCGGGCGCCGCGAAGTTGCGCCACCTCCGCACGGTGCGCACCGTGCGCTTCGAGGTGAAGCCGGGCTGACCGAATCCGCCCGCGGGACTCTCCACCGGCAGCGGCGTCTCGATCTCGTCGGTGAAGTATTCACCTGACGAGTCGTCGCGCAGGTGGACGAGGATGGCCGTGACGGGCTCGCGCCTGGGGAGCTGGTCGTCGATGGCGAGTGAAGCCGACGCGGGGAAGGCGCGCGGACTGAGGCCAGCCGGGAGCGGCGCGCCCGTGTCGATGAGCCATAGATCGTTACCGACGACGGACGGCGTCACGTCGTAGAGCGAGAGGTAGCCGCGCACGCCCGCGTCGTAGCCGCCTGCGCGCGTGAAAGAGACTTGGTTCAAGGGGAAGTCTTCGGCGTTGGTGACGACCCGGGAGAAGCCGCACCCCTCGACGAAGGCGGCGGCGAGCACCTTGAGGAGCGAGAGGTTAGAGACGGCGCGCAACTCCGGGTCTACCCGGCCGCCGCGGCCGGCCTCCTCGTAGACGGCCAGCTCCGCGAGCTGCGCGGGCTCGGGCCGCGGTACCCGGGCCGGGTCGTAAAGGATGAGGTTGCGTGTGGGCGCTCGGTTCCACCTGTCGCCGAGCACATCCACGAAGGAGAGCGTGACGGCGTCGGCGGGGAGCCCGTCTTCGTTGGCGTAGCGCGCGCCGCGGCCCGACAGGCGCGCGCCCGAGAGACGCGGGACGTACTCGTAGCCCGAGCCCGTCCAGACGCCGATCTCGAAATCGACCGAAGAGGAGAGAGAGACAGCCGACACATCCGGGCGGGCGAGCGTGACCGAAAGCTCTATGCCGAGCGCGTCAGGACTCGCGGCCTCTTCCGCGCGCAGGATGGGCACGGGCACACCGCCGACCGTGAGGCGCGGGCGGAAGCGCCGGATGTTGGCGGGGCTCTCAAGTGCCCCCCCGGCCGCGGCCGAGACCACGTCCACGAAGACGGTGAAGCCGAACTCCTCGGCCAGCGTCACGAGCGGCTCGCCCGCGAGCGCCGTCGCGCCTTCTGCCCGCCCGGAGACGAAGGCCCAAATGGAAGGCTCGCCCGCGAGGGCTGTCGAGCCGGAGACGAGGCCGCCACCGAAGACGTTCGCCTCGTCGTTCAACCGCGGAGTGCCCGCGAGCAACGTCTCGCCCTGCACCAGCCCCGCGGCCGCCACCGCGACGGAAGGCAGACCCGCGAGGGCTGTCGAGCCGGAGACGAGGCCGCGCGCGCCAAGCGTGACGACGGGAGTGCCCGCGAGCAACGTCCCCCCCGCGAAGACGGCCTCTGCCGCCTGCGGGTCATCGTAAGACTGGATGGGGATGAAGAGCACTCACTCACCTGCCTACTGCCTACCAGGAATAGACCCTCACTTCGCCGCGGCCGCCGTTGCCCCCCGCGCCTCCGGTCGAAGTGCCGCCGCCGCCTCCTCCTCCTTGACCGCTCGTGCCGACCGTGGCATCGGCCCCGTTGCCGCCAGCGCCGGGGTTGCCGGGCGAAGGCGTTGCTTTAGCACCAGCACCGCCGCCCCCGGCGAAACAC
>CAXTSK010000780.1:0-2380 GCA_964246655.1 uncultured Pyrinomonadaceae bacterium | reverse complement strand
GCGTGGAGTCGCGCGTGCCGGCGTTGGGCCGCTCGCGCGTCTCGCGGCCGCGGGCGGCGTCGATCCGCTCGCGGTCAACGTCGCGGCTGCGCAGCGCGTCGTTGCGTGAGTCGTTGTTCCGCGCGCGTTGACGGAGGTCGCCGTCGCGCCGCGCGTTGTCCAGCCGATCGCGGTTCACGCCGTTGTTGCGGACGCGTTCGCGGCGCACGTCGGCGTCGCGCCGGAGCGTGTTGCGATAGGACGAGACGTTGCGGTTGACGATGTTGCGGTTGACGTTGATGTTGGTGTAGCGACGATTGACGTAGACGTTGCGGTTGACGTTGACGTAGCTGCGGTTGACGCCGATCCAGCCGCCGCCCGACCAGCCGTGATAAAAGACGCGGTAGCCGTACCAGTCGCAGTCGTTGTTGAGCCAAGCGCCGAGCGCCAGCCCCGCGCCGAAGGAGATGAGGCTCGCCGCGACGGCCGTTCCCGTCGAAACGCCGCTGCTCTCCTCCTTCACGTAGACGACCTCCGGGTTGTACTGCGGGACGTAGATGACCTGCGGCTGCGCGGGCACGACCTTAATCACCTGCCCTTCGACGATGACCGTCTGCTGCGGCGTGGTGACGAGCGTGCCCGCGTCCCTCGCCTCGGCGCGCAGGCGCTGGACGGACTTCAACACGTCGGTCGATTGGTTGACGTAAGCCTGCCCGAGCGCGGTCGTCCAGTCTCGTTGCTGCACCATTCGCTGGAGCACCTGCGGATAGTGCGCGACCGACTTGACGGAGATGTCCCAGTCACGCTCCGCGATCAGGTTGTCGTCCGAGCGCCCCCCGAGCACGCGCGACGCCTCGTCGAGTTGATCGACGAAGGTCGCGGCGGGAATCACCTGTGCGAGCAGAGGGTCTGGGTAGAGCGCGATGGGCGCGAGCAGCTCGTCCAACTCCTCTTCGGTGAAGTTCTGATCCGGCGGTGCCGCGTTGCGTGCCGGTGCCGCAAGCAACACCGCAGGGCACAACGCCAACCACACGCCGAGCCACACGGCCGGGACTCTGAGCTTTGCGCTCCTCATGACGCACCTCCGAAAGTTTTTGCCCGTTGACGTTCCGACTTCTCACGCGGGGAGTGGGCGGCGCCCTCGCCGCCGGGCTGAAGAGTAGGAAAATGTGAAGTTGGAAAGAATCGGGTGGACTGTGTATTTCGCGTAGGGATTTCAAGTAGGCCGCCGTCCCTTTGCCGTTACAACAACAGTTTGGCGATGCTCTTTAGAATCACGTCGAACGGCACGGCGAGGAGTGCGACCGGCACGAACGGGAGCAGCGTTGCGACGACCAGCTCGCTCAAGTTCTTCAGTCCGAACGGGAGCGAGTCCATCTCGTAGACGTTCGAGACGACCTGAAAGAGGTCGGTGGTGGCGGAGAAGTCCTGCGCTTCGAGCGTGCCCTCGTCCACGCCGCCTGCGCGGCCGAGCCACTTCTGCTCGAACTGCCGCCCGACGGCGCACGCGAGTGCCCCGTACTCGAAGGTGCCGCGCCTCTTCGCCCCGCGCAGCTTCTTGATGAAGACGGTGAGCGGCCCGGCCGAAAGAGCGAGAATGAAGACGACCAGCCCGATGGCGACGTGCTTGAACGCGAGCAGCGGCGCGCCCGAGTAGAGCACCCGGTTCGCGACGGCTCCGGCTGCGACGGCCCCCAGCGCGAGCGCGATGAGCCGAAAGCCGCGCAGAGATGAGCTGACGAACTTCAGCCCGCCGACGTGGTCCGGGTGGCCGGGTATCAGCAGCAGGTCGAGGCGCGCCATCAGCCACAGGAATCGGCACCAGAGGAACACGCGCCACATCCACCCCAGAAACAGGACGAGCAGCAGCGGCAGACTCACCAGCGCGTACCACCACCCCGCCAGAGAGATGCCCCGCGGCCCGACGCCGCCCGCGGTGTACCAGGCCGGAACCGTGCCGGGCGTAACGTTCAGGCTCAGCGCCACGAGCAGCGCGTAGGCGACGAGCACGGCGACGAAACCCGCCGCCGTGGAATCGAGGAGCCGACGTGTGGATACGGCGGCCGCTTCAAATCGGGGCGCGGGAGCCGCGCCCGCGCGCCCCGCCGCGGGGCGGGCGGGCGCGGCCATCCCGCCCCCCACCTTCTCCTGCCGCCAGCAGGACGCCATCACGACGGCGCTGGATCTCATGGGCGCGCGCAACATCCGCCGCCTTCCGGTGCTGGACGCCAACGGCCGCATGATCGGGCTGGTCACGCTGTCGGACCTGTCCCGCACCATGCTTTTGTCGAGCGGCGTGATTGCGCGGGCCGTGCAGGAACTCTCCGGCATGCAAGCCTGACCCGGTCAGGCCGCCGGCGTGGCCCCAAACCCGAACTGGCTATGCAGCCGCAGCAGCGTG
>CAXTSK010000779.1:0-2388 GCA_964246655.1 uncultured Pyrinomonadaceae bacterium | reverse complement strand
CCCTTGCTGTTGGCGTTGCTAACATCCTCCGCAGGAGCGCCTCGGAGATGCGCCCCTACCTGCCCCGCTTCGTGCCGGTGACGAGGACGGTCTGGAAGTGCGGGCTCTGCGCTTCGCGCGAAACCACGGAGACCGCGATGTCGCGGAAGCCGTGCGTTTCGAGCATCTGGTGCAGCTCGACTTCGCTGAAGCCGAGCCAAAGATCCGCATACAGCTCGCGCGCCTGGCGCTCGAAGTCTGCGACGGCGCGCTCCAACACCCGCGCGAACTCCTGCTGGCGCTCGCGCTCGCGCCGCGCGGCCTCCGCGTCGAGCGAGTTGTAGCGCTCGGCGACGGCCCGCCTTTCCTCTTCGAGCGCGCGGCGCAGGCTTTCGGCCTCTTCGGCCTCGCGCTGGATGCGGCGCAGGTACGCGTCGGCGGCGATCGTGCGCTCGTCCACGCGCGAGCGCGCGGCCTCGATGATCTCTTCGGGCAGCTTGAAGCGGCGCGCGATCTCAAGTCCGGCCGAAGAGCCGGCAACGCCGACGAGCAGCCGGTAAGTCGGCTGCAAGGTGCGCTCGTCGAACTCGACCGACGCGTTCTGCACGCCCTCCTCGTTCGAGGCGTACATCTTCAGGCCCGAGTAGTGCGTCGTCGCAATGACGTGCGCGCCGCACGCGCGGCGGAAGTGATCGACGACGGCGACGCCGAGCGCGGAGCCTTCCTCGGGGTCTGTGCCCGTGCCGACCTCGTCGAGCAGGACGAGCGCGGGCGCTTGGCACGACTCGACCATGCGGCGAATGTTCGAGACGTGCGAGGTGAAGGTCGAGAGGTTGGCGGCGAGCGACTGCCGGTCGCCGATGTCCGCGAGCACGGACTCGTAGGGCGGGACGCGCGCCGCGCGCGCGGGCACGTGGAGCCCCGAGAGCGCCATCAGCGAGAGCAGGCCCGCGGTCTTCAGGACGACGGTTTTCCCGCCTGCGTTCGCGCCCGAGATGACCATCACGGGCCGCGCGCGGTCTAAGCGAAGTGAGACGGGTACGACTTCGAGACCCTGCTCGCGCAAATTCTCTTCGAGCAGCGGGTGCCGTGCTTCGGAGAGTTCGAGCGCGCTCTCTTCGTCAATCAAGGGCTCGACCGCGCGCAGGTGCGCGGCGAGCGCGGCCTTGGCGCCCACGAAGTCGAGTTCAGCCACCGCGTCCGCCGCAAGCCCTATCGAAGGAAGCTCGGCGCGCAGCTCTTCCGTGAGCGTCGAAAGGATGCGCGTGACCTCGCGCTCCTCGGTCTCGCGCAGCGCTTGAAGCTCGTTGTTGGCCTCGATGGTCTCTAAGGGTTCGACGAAGACGGTCGCGCCGGAGGAGGAGAAGCCGTGCGCGACGCCGGCCACGCGGCTGCGGTGGTCGCTGCGGACGGGGATGACGAAGCGGTCGTTGCGGAGGGTGACTAGTTGGTCCTGAATCGACTCCTCGGAGCGCCGCATCAACGTTTCGAGCGAGCGCGTGATGGTCGAGCGCATCCGCACGATGTCGGCGCGGATGCGCGCAAGCTCCGGGCTCGCGCGGTCGTCCAACTCGCCCGACGGCAGTATCTTCGAGAAGACGCGCGCGGCTAAGCCCGGCAGCGTGCGCGGCAAGGCTTCGACCACTTCCCACAGCACGGGCGCCGCCTCACGCTCGGCCTGAACGGCGGCGCGCGCGTCGGCCGCCTGCTCGCACAGGCGCGCCAGCTCAAGCAGCACCAGCGGGTCGAGTATCGTGCCTTCGATTCTCAAGCGCGCGATGGCTTCGGCCGGGTCGCTCAACTCGGAGAACGACCAGCGCGCCCCGCGCGCGCGCAACTCCACGCACTCCGACACCGCGCGCAACGCACGCCTCACCTCTTCAATTTACGCCAGCGGCTCAAGCGCCTCCGCCCGCGCCCGCCCCACCGGCGTCTGCGCGTACCGCCGCACGAGCGCACGCGCCCCCTCGTACTCCAAAGTCCCGAATGCCTGGTCGTTCATGATTGGTGAATAGTAAATGGTGAATGGTGAATGGAACAAGGCAGTTTCCATTCACCATTCACTATTTACTATTCACTATTCACCGCCCTCTGCCTTCTCCGCTCGGTGCCGCTCATGGCGGCGTCGAAGAGGCGTGCGGGGTCGAGGAGGTGGACGGTCTCGGCGCCGTGTCGGAAAGTTCCGCGCGACGGGAATGCGGGAGACTCCGGCGGAGAGACAACGTCGTCGAGTGTCGAGGGCTCGGAGGCTTCGCAGGCGAGCGCCAGTTGCTCGTCGCCCGCGAGCGAGACGATGAAGGCGTGCGCGGACGGGCGGCGTTGTGGTGTGACACCCGAAGACTCTAACAGTCGCGCGGGGTCGAGGACGGTGCGCATCCGGCCGCGGACGGGGGCCACGCCGAGGACCGC
>CAXTSK010000778.1:0-2393 GCA_964246655.1 uncultured Pyrinomonadaceae bacterium | reverse complement strand
CGTACCGGCGCTCGGCCGCAGAGGCCGACGCGCTGCTGGCCGGAGAGCTGCAAAGGTTCGTGGACGGGGCCGAGGGCTGAAGGCCACCCCCGCCGGATTGCGTCAAAGCCCTTCGAGGCTAAGGAGGTTCCCAATGCTGCTGAGCGCAGAGCAACTAGAGAGCTACGACCGGGAAGGCTTCCTGGTGATCCCCAACTATTTCTCCGCCGAGGAGCTGGACATCCTGATGGCGGAGCTACCCCACATCTTCGCGGAGGACTCGCCGCGCCGCATTCGCGAGAAGAGCGGGGCCGTGCGCACCGTCTTCGCCTCGCACACGTCGAACGAGGTCTACCACTCCTTCTCGCGGCTGCCGCGCATGATCCTGCCCGCGACGCAGATTCTCGGCGACGACGTTTACATCCACCAGTTCAAGATCAACGCCAAGGTTGCCTTCGAGGGCGACCAGTGGGAGTGGCATCAGGACTTCCTCTACTGGCACAAGGAGGACGCGATGCCGGAGCCGCGCGTGATGACGGCCGTCCTCTTCCTCCAGGAGGCCAACGAGTTCAACGGCCCGATGCTGGTCATCCCCGGCTCGCACCGCGAGGGGATGATCGAGACGGACGAGACGGTCGTGCGCGATGGCGGCAACGGCCACGGCCACGCCGCGGCGCAGCCCGCCTGGTTCCGCACGCTGACGGCCGACCTCAAGTATAAGGTGGACAAGGACACGCTCTCGCGCGTCGTCGAGCGCAGCCACATCCGGGCCGTCAAGTGCCCGGCCGGCTCCGTGATGTTCTTCCACGGCAACCTCTTCCACGCCTCGGCCAACAACCTCTCGCCGTGGGACCGCGTCTGCGTCTTCGTCACCTACAACAGCGTGCGCAACGCCCTCGGCGAGCGCGCGAACCCGCGCCCCGAATACATCGCCTACCGCGACTTCTCGCCCGTGCGGGCCGTCGCCGAAAACACGCTGCTCGAACTGGGAGCCGCCGCGCGATGACCGAACGGCCGCAGACGGGGGCGGGCCTCTCGCCCGCCAAGCTCCGCCTCTTCGCCCTTCTGCGCGAACGCCAGGGGGCGGTCGTGGCGGGCGGCGAGGCCATCACGCGGCGGGGCTCCGAGGGGCCGTGCGAGCTCTCCTTCGCGCAAGAGCGTATGTGGTTCTTCGAGCAGCTTGAACCGGGCACGCCTGCCCATAACGTGCCGCTGGCCCTGCGGGTCGAGGGCCGTCTCGACGTGCGCGCCCTCGAACGTGCGCTCTCGGAGATCGTCCGCCGCCACGAGGTACTGCGCACGACCTTCAGACTGGAGGGCGACCGTCCGGTGCAACTCGTGTCGCCGCCCGGCGAGGTGCGCGCAGCCCTGTCTGACCTGATGGGAGACGACGCGGCCGGGCGCGAAGAGGCCGTGGCGCGGCTCGCGGAGGAGGAGGCCCGCCGCCCCTTCGACCTGTCGGCGGGGCCGCTCCTGCGCTGCCGCCTGCTGCGGCTCTCGGATGACGAGCACGTCGTTCTGCTGACGATGCATCACATCGCCAGCGACGGCTGGTCGATGGGCGTGCTCGTGCGTGAGGTCGCCGCGCTCTACTCCGCCTTCGTACAAGGGCAAGACTCGCCGCTCGCGGAACTGCCCGTCCAGTACGCCGACTTCGCCGTCTGGCAGCGCCGCCACATGAGCGGCGAGGCTCTGGCACAGATGCTCGCATCCTGGGGCGACCGCCTCGCCGCGCTGCCCCCGTGCGGGCTGCGGCGCGACCGCCGACCGCAGGGCGAGCCGGGCCTGCGCGGCGCGACCGAGATTCTGCTGCTGCCCCGGACGCTCGCCGACCGGCTGCGCGACCTCGGCCGGCGCGAAGGTGCAAGCCTCTTCATGACGATGCTGGCCGCCTTCCAGACGCTCGTGCTCCGCTACACGTGGCAGGAGGACGTAATCGTCGGCACCCCCATCGCCAACCGCAATCGGCTCGAAACCGAACCGCTCATCGGCTTCTTCGTCAACACGCTCGTCCTGCGCACAGACCTCTCGGGCGATCCCACCTTCCGCGAACTCCTGGCGCGCACGCGCGAGACGACGCTCGGGGCCTACGCTCACCAGGACTTGCCCTTCGACAAGCTGGTCAATCACCTGCGACCCGGCCGCAGCCTCGGGCGCGTGCCGCTCTTCCAGATTTTCTTCGCGCTCAACAACAACCCGGCGCACGAACTGGAACTGCCCGGGCTCAGGCTGACGCGGCTCATGCTGCACAACGGCGTCGCCGAGTTCGACCTTCAGGTCTCGCTCGTCGAGCACGAGCGGGGCCTGACGGTGACGGCCATTTACAAGACCGACCTGTTCGAGCAGACGACCATCGCGCGCCTGCTGCGCCACTACGCGGCCCTGCTCGAAGCCGTGGCCGAAGACCCCGGGGC
>CAXTSK010000777.1:0-2396 GCA_964246655.1 uncultured Pyrinomonadaceae bacterium | reverse complement strand
GACCATCGCGACCGGCCCCGTCGCGGTGCCTTCGCAGGTGTGGAAGGTGGTGATCGTGCTGCCCTCGGGGACGAACGACGTGTCACGCGTGACGACCTCGACGCGCACCATCGCCGTCATCATGCCCAACACGCAGGGCATCCGCACGGCCGACTGGAAGACCTACCGCGTGAGCGTCGATCAGGTCGAGACGCTGACCGGCTACAACTTCTTCTCGAACGTACCCACGTCGATCCAGAACGTCATCGAGTCGGTCGTGGACAACCAGTAGCACCATAGCGGTCAGTACCACCCGCTACCGCGGGTGGTACTGACCCGGTTGACCCGCGGCGGGCGTTCAGCGTAGTCGGCCGAGGAGCCACGACTTGAGGATGCCGGGGCGCGCGGCGTCGGCGTCGAAGTATTCGCGCACGAGCTTCGCGTACAGCTCGCGCCGCGCGGCGTTGGGCAGTTCGTGGCCGCGCGGCATCATGCCGCCGTTGACGTAGGAGTTGACGAGGACGCGATCCATCGGCCAGTTGAGCGCGCCGAGGTAGTCTGGGCGGTGGCAGGCCGCGCACGTCATCGCGCCCGCGACCGTCGAGCCGCGGAAGCCCGCGCCGAAGCGGCCTTCGCGGTCTGCGTTGGTCGCCGCGCCCAACCCCGGCCCGAACTTCGACGCGTCCAAATACCCTCCGAAGCGCGGCGCGCCGTAACCGCGGAAGCGCCGGTTGACCTCCTCGACCGCCCCGCGCTCTTCGGCGCTCACGCTGCCCGCCTCGGGGAAGATCGGCAGCACGCCGCTCTTGTGACACTGCACGCAGTTGTCGTCGCCGTAGCCCAACTCCCAGCGGCCCTTGATGGGAATCGCGCCGTCGCGCTTGTAAGTCCGGTAGTAGTCCTTGAAGTAGACATCCGAAACCCCGTCGGCGCGCGCCAGCGACGCCACGACCGAGACGTTGCGCGTGCGCACGCGCCCGCCGGGGTCTGTGACGCCGAACTGAACCCAACGCTCCGGCACGCCTCGCGCCTCGTCGCCCGGGACGACGACGAGCAAACGCAGGTAGCTGTCATCGTTGTCGGGCGTGCCGAGGTGGCGCGACTTGTAGCTGAAGAAGAGGAGCTGTGCTGAAGCGTCGCGCTGCGAGTTGAGCCGCCGCAGGTACGACTTCGCGCGCGGGAGCGTCTCGGAGCGGCTCACGGCGCGCACGAAGCCCTGCTCGGTCAGGAAGTCGGGAATCTCTACGTAGGCGCGCGTCTCGTTGAAATAGCGTTCGTCCGTGACCGCGAACCCGAGTTCGTGGTCGGGGAAGGCGACGGGCGACGCCGCCTCGACATACTCGACGAACTCGCGGTGGGCTTGGACGAAGCCCGCGTCCCGCGAAAGCTCGCAGCGCTTGAAGGTGTTCGCGAGCCTGCCGAGCAGACGGTTGTAAGCGTCCTCGCCCTCGTCCTTCTCGTAAGCCGTGCGCGCGGCACGCACGAGCGCGTCCACGCTCGAAGCGACCCACTCGTCCGCGTGGGATTTGACGTGCGCGCAGGCGGGCGCGGGACGCAAAGGGGCGGAGCGCTCCGCGGCCGAAGACGCGCTCAGGACGGCGGCGGAGCAGGCAAGCACGCAGGCCAACAGACACGGCGCGAGCGTGCCCGGACGGAGCTTCATTGGTACACCCCTTCCCGATTGGTTAGTGAGCGGCGGGGCGAAACGCCGCGGCGAGAGTAACCCCTCGAAGCTGCAAGGCAGGGCGAAGGCGCGTCACTGTGTACCAGACAACGCGCGCGGGAGGCAAGTCTTTTGCGCAGTCAATAACTCTCGGTCAGACGATGCGCAACGAGGCGGTCGCCTTTGGAGACGTACAACAGTCCGGCGGCCTCGTCGCTGACGAAGCGCTCGTCCGGGTCTGAAAGGCGCACCTCGCGCGAGGCGCGGCCCGTCTCCACGTCCACGCCGACGAGCCCGCGCCCGCCGCCGCTCAAGGAACTGTAGAAGTACATCCAGCGGCCGCGCAGCGCGGCCAGCCTTCGCGTCTGCATCAGGAAGCGCGACAGGCGCGAGAGCTGGCTCGCGGGGTCGAGCCGGTCGAGCAAACGATCAGACACGTCGCCGCTCGAAGGCGTCGCGACCCGCGGCCTCACGTTCACGTTCGCCGAAGCCGAGACGCCGCGCCGCACGCGCGAGAGCACGCCGTAAGTCGAGAGCCGGTCGGCGGCGTACTGGCGCGCGTAGGAGCGCGAGTAGTCGGAAGCGAGGCTCGTCAAATCCGTGAGCGTGACGTGCGCGGCCAGGCCCGAAGAGCGCAGGCCCGCCAGCGCGCCCGCGATGCGCGCGCCGCGGAAGACGGTCGCGGCCGCGGCGCCGTACCTGAAGTACAGAGACGCTGCGCGTGCCGCCACGGCCGCGACCGTACGCAAGAGCC
>CAXTSK010000776.1:0-2402 GCA_964246655.1 uncultured Pyrinomonadaceae bacterium | reverse complement strand
CAACCTGCACTACGACCATGTCTCGGCCGACGCGCTCCAGGTCACGGTCAACGGCCGGGCCTTGAAGACGCCGACCGACATCACGGTCTGGACGATCACCAGGGATAACTACACGCAGTTCGCGCAGTGATGTCTCTTCAATCGAAAGGCCCGCACCCCGAAGCGCCCCTCGCGGGAGAGTTTCGGGGTGCGGGCCTCGAACATTTTAAACACGCCCCGGAGTTTTAAAGATGATAACGAACGACCTGCAAGAGGGGCTGACCTTCGACGACGTGCTGCTCGTGCCCGCGCGCTCGGAGGTGCTGCCCGCCGAGACCGACACCACGACGCAGTTCACGCGCGGCATACGTTTGCGCATCCCGCTCTGCTCGGCCGCGATGGACACCGTCACCGAGAGCCGCCTCGCCATCGCCATCGCGCAGCAGGGCGGCATCGGCGTCATCCACAAGAACTTCCCCGTCGAGCGCCAGGCCGAAGAAGTTGATCGGGTCAAACGTTCCGAATCAGGGATGATCGTCGATCCCGTCACCATCCGCCCCGACCGCCCAGTGCGCGAGGCGCTCGCCGTGATGGAGCGCTACAAAATCTCGGGCGTGCCCGTCGTAGACGAGGGCGGCCACCTCGTCGGCATCATCACCAACCGCGACCTGCGCTTCGAGACGCGCTTCGACATCCCCGTCTCCGAAGTGATGACGCCGCAGCCGCTCGTCACCGTCCCTGTCGGCACCACGCTCGACGAGGCCAAGGGCGTCTTACAAAAACACCGCATCGAAAAGCTCCTGGTAGTTGACGGCGACAAGCACCTCAAGGGCCTCATCACCGTCAAGGACATCCAGAAGGCCATCCGCTACCCCTCGGCCGCCAAGGACGACCTCGGGCGCCTGCGCGTCGCCGCCGCCATCGGCGCCACCGGCGACTTTCGCGAGCGCGCCGACGAGCTGGTCAAGGCGCGCGTGGACTGCCTCGTCATCGACACCGCCCACGGCCACTCCTCGCGCGTCGTCGAGGCCGTCCGCGAGATCAAGCGCCGCCACCCCGACACGCAGCTCATCGCCGGCAACGTCGCCACCGCCGAGGGCACGCGCGAACTCATCGACGCGGGTGCCGACGCGGTTAAGTGCGGAATTGGGCCGGGTTCGATTTGCACGACGCGCGTGGTGACGGGCTCGGGCGTGCCGCAGATTACGGCCATCAACAACTGCGTCGAGGCGGCGCGCGGGACGGGCGTGCCCGTCATCGCCGACGGCGGCGTGAAGTTCTCGGGCGATGTAGCGAAGGCGATTGCGGCGGGCGCCGACGTGGTGATGATCGGGTCGCTGTTCGCGGGCACGGAAGAGTCGCCGGGCGAGCTGATTCTCTTCCAGGGGCGCTCGTTCAAGGCGTACCGCGGCATGGGGAGTATCGGCGCGATGCGCGAGGGCTCGCGCGACCGCTACGCGCAGGAGACGACGGAGATCGAGTCGAAACTCGTCCCCGAGGGCATCGAGGGACGCGTCCCCTACAAGGGCACGCTCGCCGACATGGTCACGCAGCTCGTCGGCGGCCTCCGCGCCGGCATGGGCTACACCGGCTGCCGCAGCGTCAGAGAGTTTCAGGAGAACACACGCTTCATCCGCATCAGCCCCGCCGGCCTTAAAGAGTCCCACGTCCACGATGTCATCATCACGAAGGAGGCGCCGAACTACCGACTGGAGTAGTTGCGGCTTCGCTTCTTCGATGAACGAACGTAAGGCGGTACTGATCTACAACCCGAAGGCGGGGCGCCACTTCGACCCGGCGCGGCCGGTCGAGGCGTTCCGCGCCGCCGCGCGTGAGGGCGGCGTTGACGTTGAAGCCAGGCCGACGAAGGGGCCGAACGACGCGGCGCGCATCGCGGAAGAGGCCGCGCGCGCAGGCGCGACCGACATCATTGCGCGCGGCGGCGACGGCACGGTACACGAGGCGATTCAGGGGCTCGTAGGCTTTGGCGCGCGTCTGCTGGTGTGGCCTGCGGGGACGGCGAACGTTCTGGCGCGACAACTGAATCTGCCGCGCGAGGCAGGGGAGGCGGCGCGAGTTCTTGTTAAGGGTAACTCGCGCCGCATCACGCTCGGCGCGGCGACGAACGAGCGGACGGGCGCGCGGCGCTACTTCTTCATGATGGCAGGCGTGGGGCTCGACGCGTCGGGCGTGCAGAGCGTGCGGCCGCGCCTGAAGCGGCGTTTGGGCCAGGCCGCGTTCTGGTACGCGGGGCTCGCGCACCTCGCGCACTGGGTGCCGAAAGAGTTCACGGTCGAGGTCGGCGAGGAGCGTCTGAAGGCGACCTACGCGGCCGTCGGCAAGGCGCCCTGGTACGGCGGGGGCCTGGCGATCACGCCGCGGGCGCGGCGCGATGTGGGGGCGTGTGTGGTCTGCGGGATCGC
>CAXTSK010000775.1:538-2411 GCA_964246655.1 uncultured Pyrinomonadaceae bacterium | reverse complement strand
CGTGGGCGCCGGAGACGGGCCTGGAAATCTTCGCTTCGAAAGTCGTCGGCGAGGAGGTCGAGAACCCGGGCCGTGAGCTTTCGCTCGACGAGGCGAAGGAACTGGCGGGCGACGAGGTCGAGATCGGCGACGAGCTGCAACTCCCCCTCCCCGTCGAGGACATGGGCCGCATCGCCGCGCAGACCGCCAAGCAGATTCTCTTCCAGAAAGTCCGCGACGCCGAGCGCGCCAACATCTACGAGCAGTACATCGACAAGGTCGGCGACCTCGTCAACGGCTACGTCAAGCGCTTCGAGCGCGGCGACATCATCGTGGACTTGGGCACGGTCGAATCCGTCCTGACCCGCAGCGGGCAGTCGCGCGGCGAGCAGTGGAACCAGGGCGAGAGAGTCCGCGTCGTCATCGACGACGTGTCGAAGGAGTCGAAAGGCCCGCAGGTCGTCGTCTCGCGCACCTCGCCGGAACTCTTGAAGCGCCTGTTCGAGATGGAGGTGCCCGAGATTTACGACGGCACGGTCGTCATCAAGTCGGCGGTCAGGGAGCCGGGCGAGCGCGCCAAGATCGCCGTCGCCTCGACCGAGCGCGACGTGGATCCGGTCGGCGCCTGCGTCGGCATGAAGGGCTCGCGCGTGCAGGCCATCATCAGGGAGCTGCGCGGCGAGAAGATCGACATCATCGAGTGGTCGGACGAGCCGTCCGTCTTCGCCGCCAACGCCCTGTCGCCCGCCAAAGTCAATCAGGTGCGTATCACCGACATCGAGCACCGCCAGATGGAGGTCATCGTCAACGAAGACCAGCTGTCTTTAGCCATCGGCAAGCGCGGGCAGAACGTGCGGCTCGCGACGAAGCTCGTCGGGTGGAACATCGATATCCGCAGCGAGGAAGAGCTGAAGCGCGAGGTCGCCGCGCAGATGGGCGCGATGATCGCCTCGGGCGAGTCCGTGCCGCTTGAGCGCTTGCACGGCATGAACCCGACGATGGTCTCGACGCTGGCCGATCACGGCGTGGACGACATCGAAGGGCTCGCCAACGCGACCGTGGACGACATCGCGGAGTTCCTCGACGTGAGTATCGACCAGGCCGAGGCGCTCATCGGCGCCGCGGCGGCCGTCGTCGAGAGCGCACGCGTGGCTGACGAGGCCGAAGCCGCGGAGGGCGAGGGCGGCGAGGAGTCTCCCGAGACCGCCGAAGGTGAAGGCGAGGCCGCGGCCGAAACTGCGGACGAGCAGGCAGAGGGTCGGCCAATCGAGCAGCACGCGGCGTCGGTCGAGGCCGATCCCGATGCTGACGACCGCGAGGTCGAGCCTTCCGAGGCGTCCATCGCCGAAGGGTACGACGAGGCGGCGCGCACGCGCCCGCCGTTCCTCGCCGAAGACCTCTCGCCCGACAACATCCTCGCGCACGACTCGTCCGAGCCGGTCGCCATGACGGAGGTCGAGCAGATGTCCGCCGACGAGCTGATCCTTCAGGGCGCCGGCCGCGACCTGCGCCCCGACACCATCACGCCCGCGCCCGACATCTTCTCGACCGAGGCCGCCGTCATCCAGAACAGCGGCTCTTACACAGAAGAGGAGCGCCCCTCGACGCTCGACGTTGAAGGCGAAGGCATCGGCGGCGGCACCGTGCAGACCTCCGACGAGGAGTACGAGGACTCGCCCGTCTCGCCGCGCGGCGACTTCGCCAGTGAAGCCTCCGCGCCCGAGGTGCAGAACTCTTCGGAGCCGGCCGCCCCTTCCGAGGGCGAGCCCGCCCCGGTTGAAAACGTTTCCGACGACGAGGCCGACGATGCCCCTGCCGTCGAATAAGCGCAGTCGTGCGGCCGCGCGCCCGCCGGGCAAAAACGGGCCCCCCCGGGGGCCCCCCGAAAACCCCA
>CAXTSK010000775.1:0-528 GCA_964246655.1 uncultured Pyrinomonadaceae bacterium | reverse complement strand
GCCGTCAAATCCGCGCTGGCGGGCGGCCGCGCGCCTCATTCTAAAAGAGGCGCGCGACTGCTGCCCGCCTTAAGACCCTTCTCCGGCCGCCGAGCGCCGAGCGCAAAGCGAGGGGAGGTTCAAGAGGCGTCTTGACACTTAACCCGTGAAGCGCGCGGCGCCGTTTTATCAGAAGCGTCGAAGAAGGAGTGCATGTCAGCAGCCCACACTTCAAAAATCAGGATTTACGATCTCGCCAAAGAGCTGAAGATGGAGTCGAAGCGTCTCATCGAAGAGGTGCGCCGCGAGGGCGTTGACGTGTCCGTCCCGTCGAACACCATCTCGAAAGAGCTGGCCGAGAAGATTCGTAACAAGTACTTCCCCAAGAAAGAGCCGACCGTCCACCGCGCCATCCGCGTCGTCAAGAAGGTCAGGCACGAGGACGAGGCCGCGCACGCGCCCGAGCCCTCGGAGGCGCCCGTGCCCGAGGTCTACGCCGAGCCGCCCGCGCCCGCGCAGGAGCCCGAGATGCCGGCCGAACCGCAGCAG
>CAXTSK010000774.1:0-2412 GCA_964246655.1 uncultured Pyrinomonadaceae bacterium | reverse complement strand
CGTTGCGCCCACGCGTGAAGCTCGCCCCAGAAGTACGAGACGATGTCGAAAGGGCTCTCCCAGCGGTGGCCGCAGTCCGGGCAGGCCAAGCTCAACTGCACGTCGGCCTGCGGGTCTCGGCGCCCCATCTCGGCGGCGACGGCGGCGAGCACCTCGTCCGGCAACTCCGCCGCCGCCACCTGCGCGCCCGCGCGCGCGGCCGAGAGCAGGCAGCGTTCGAGTAGACGGCGGCGCCCGCCCGCCACGCCGCCGCGTCCGAGAGCGATGAGATCAGAGCTGTCGGGAAGTCTGAAGCCAACCTCGAAGCCGTCGGAGGCCACCGCCAGTTCGCCGGCCGCCTCGCACGCGTCGAACACGAGCAGGTCGGAGACTTCGAGGCTGAGCTCAAGCCGCTGGCCGCAGCCCGGGCACTCGCCTAAGCAAGAGAGGCGCGGGCCGAACGTCCACTCGCGCAGGCATAGCAGGCGCGCGTCGCGCGCGCCGACGCTCAGGCGTGCCAGCGCGTCCGCCCCTTCTTCGGGACACGAGGCGGCGAGCAGGATGAGCGCCCTGCTCGCGGGCTGCTGCGCCGCCCCCCGCTCCCAAACGTTCAACAACTCTGCCGCTGACAGAGGGCGCATGGCTCATCACGGGCCCGGCTCGGTGAACGTCGGCTCGGTCGGCTCGGTCACGGCGTAGTCGCGCTCCCAGCCCTCGTTCTCCAGCTTGATGTGCTGGATGGCGACGGCGTTGGCGTTGGCGTCCAGGTCGGGCAGCGCCTGGTACTCCGAGACCCAGCAGCGGAAGACGTTGTAGGAGACGGAGAGCTGGCCGGCCTCGTTGTAGACCTCGATGATGATGTCCTTGCGGAAGTCCTTGAGCGAGACCTCCGAGCCGAGGCCCGCGCCGAAGTTCCAGACCTTGTTGGCCCACTTTTCGAACTCGGTGTCGTGGGTGACGCCGCGCTCCAGGGTGATGGCCTCGAACTCCGTCCGGCCGGGCGACTTGCGGCTCGACGAGGGGTCGCCGCCCTCGCGGTGCTTGACGACCTCGGTCGTCCGCTTGAGCCCCGTGACCTTGCTCACACCCGCGACGTAGATGCCGTCCCACTTCACGCGGAATTTGAAGTTCTTGTAAGGGTCGAAACGCTGCGGATTGGTGTTGACGCTGAATTGTGCCATTGCCTCCTCCTTACGTCTCGATCTTGCCGGCGATCTGCTGAATCTTGATGATGACGAACTCAGCAGGCTTGAGCGGGGCGAAGCCGACGACGATGTTGACTATGCCAAGGTTGATGTCGTTCTGCGTGGTCGTCTCCTTGTCGCACTTGACGAAGTACGCCTCCTGCGGCGTAGTGCCCTGGAAGGCGCCCTGCCGGAAGAGGTTGTGCATGAAGGCGCCGAGGTTCAGACGAACCTGCGCCCACAGCGGCTCGTCGTTCGGCTCGAAGACCACCCACTTCGTGCCGCGGTAGAGGCTCTCCTCGATGTAGAGCGCGGTGCGGCGCACGGGGACGTACTTCCAGTCGGAGGGGGCGATGTCGAGCCCCTCGCGTGTGCGCGCGCCCCAGACGACGCGGCCCGCGCCGGGGAACGAACGCAGGCAGTTGATGGCCAGGGGGTTCAGCTCGCCGTTCTCCTCGTCGGTCAGGTGGACGCTCAGCTCCGGCACGTTGACGAGGCGCGCGTCCATGCCGGCCGGGGCCTTCCAGACGCCGCGCTGCGCGTCGGTGCGCGCCATCACGCCCGCGACGGCCCCGCACGGCGGGAAGTCCTCGACCTGATTGTCGTGCAGGATGTTGGGCTGGCGCACGCGCGGGAAGTAGACGGCCGCGTTCTTGCTGTTGACGCCGATGTCGGTGTCGTACTTGTTCTTGGCGTCGTCCTTCGTCTTCCAGCTCGAAGGCGCGTCGATGATGAAGAAGGCGCGTTTCTTCTCGCAAAAGGCTGCCACGTCGTCGAGCAGGTCCTTGTCGGCGTCGCCCGTCGCGTTGTAGCCGGGGATGCAGACGAGGTTGACGAGGTCGGCCTTGAGCAGCGCGTGGAGCCCCTGCTTCTTGCCGTCCAGCCCCGCGCCGATGAAGTCGGCCACCTCCAGCGCGCCGCCGTTGCCGACCGTGTTCGCGACCTTGTCGCTCGTCTCAGGCGTGTGGTCGGCCCACAAGTCCTTGCCGGCCCCGGCGTCGTGCGCGTCGGGGCGGCCGCCAGCGGGCAAGGGCAGCACGGCACGCGCGATTTGCGACTCGTTTTCGAGGACGCGGTCGACGCGGCGCGGGTGGTTGGTCTCGACCGAGACGTTGCGGTGGACTTCGAGCTGCCCGGTCTTCGTGTCCTTAATCGAGAGATTGAACAGGTTGGACGCGCCGCCCGCGACGTTGTGGTCAATGCGCGCGCGGAGCGTGTTGCCCCACGAGCCTTCGGAGGCGGCTTGCAG
>CAXTSK010000773.1:0-2415 GCA_964246655.1 uncultured Pyrinomonadaceae bacterium | reverse complement strand
GCGATGATGCCGGCCGTGCCATCCCAATCGCCGCGCGCACGCGCCCCGGCCAGCGCACGATGAGCGGGACGCGCACGCCGCCCTCGTAGAGTTCGCGCTTGAGCCCGCGCAACGGGCCGTTGCTGTCGAAGAGCGTCTGGTCGTAACCGCCCTCCGACTTGTCCTGCGGCCCGTTGTCGCTCGTGAAGACGACGACCGTCTCCCGGTCGATGTCCAACTCCTTCAGGAGCCGGAATAGCTCGCCCATATCCGCGTCGAGCCGCGTGACCATCGCCGCGTAGTTGCGCTGCTGCGGCGTCCAGGGCTCGCGCGAGTACGGCGCGTCCGAAGGCACCTCCATGCCGTTGCCGGTCTTGCGCGTCAGCTCGTTGTTCGCGTGCGGCAGCGTGTACGCGAGGTAGAGGAAGAAGGGGCGTTCGTTCTCGCGCCGTATGAAGCCGAGCGCTTCGCTCGTGAAGAGGTCGTGCGAGTATGTGCGCCGGCCGAGCGTGACGCGCTCGTCGTTGCGCCAGAGGTATTCGGGATAGTAGTCGTGCGCGTGGTTCTGGTTGAGGTAGCCGAAGAAGTATTCGAAGCCCTGTCGGCCCGGCACGCCCTCCGTCCCCGGCTCGCCCAAACCCCACTTGCCGACGATGCCCGTTCGATAACCCGCGCCCTTCAAGACCTCCGCGACGGTCACGTCTTCGGGCCTGAGCGACACGCGCTCGTCGTTGCGATTCATGTTGCCGCGGATGCGCGCGTGCCCTTGGTGCAGTCCCGTCATGAAGCTCGCGCGCGACGGCGCGCAGACCGGGCTCGCCGCGTACGCGTCGGTGAAGCGCATCCCCTCCCGCGCCATGCGGTCGAGGTTCGGCGTGCGTATGAACCGCTGCCCGTAAGCGCCGAGGTCGCCGCGGCCGAGGTCGTCGGCCACGATGAGGATGACGTTGGGACTGCGTTGACTCCTCGCGCTTCGTGCCGACTGCGCGCCGACTCCCCGCGTGAGCGCGACACACGCCACGAGCAACAGGCACAAGACCATTGCACACAGCCGCCGAACACGTTCATTCCCGACGAATCTCATCCGCTGCTTGTTCCCTCCGTGCCCTTGTAGTTTAATGCAGGACAAAGCTTTCAGCGTAATAAGGTCTACCGGGGAGGCACATGTGAGACTACGCGTCGCGCTCTGTGCGCTCGCACTGCTGCTTCAGCTCATCCAGCCCGCGGGTGCGCAGACGCGCGCGCAGCGCAACGCGCCGAAGAAGAGACTCAACGTGCTCTTCCTCATCGCCGACGACCTGCGGCCGGAACTCGGCGCGTACGGCCACCCCTTCGTCAAGTCGCCGAACATCGACCGCCTCGCCGCGCGCGGCACGCGCTTCGACCGTGCCTACGCGCAGTACCCGCTCTGCAACCCCTCGCGCACGTCGCTGCTCACCGGCCGCTACCCGACCGAGACGGGCGTGATGGACAACAACAAGTACTTCCGCGCGGAGCACCCCGACTGGGTCACGCTCCCGCAGTACTTCAAAAACAACGGCTACTCGACGCTGCGCACGGGCAAAATCTTCCACGGCGGCATCGACGACCAGGTCTCCTGGACTGAAGGCGGCGAGCCCGTAGACCCGAACATCGTCAACCGCGGCACGAACAACGCGCGTCCCGCGCAAGCGCCGCAGCGCCCGCGCGTGGAGCGCGACCCCGACGAGACGGAAGGCGACCCGCCCGTGCAGGCGGCCAACGAGGGCGAGCGTCGTCGCATGGCCTCCGACCGCATCGTCGTGCTCGAAGGCGACGGCGAGACGCACGGCGACTACAAGACGGCCACGCGCGCGATTGATTATCTGGAGCGCTACAAAGACAAGACGTTCTTCCTCGCCGTCGGCTTCGTCAAGCCGCACAGCCCGCCGACGGCGCCGCGCAAGCTCTTCGACCTCTATGACGTGGCGCGCGTCCCGCTCCCCTCGGACTTCGCGCTGCGCCCCGCGCCGCCGCCCGGCTTCCCCGAGCTGTCTGTGCCGCGCCGCAACGCAGACCTCTTCATCGGCCGCGACGCCTCGCCCGAACAGGCACGCGAGATGACCCGCGCCTACTGGGCCTCGACCAGCTTCATGGACGCGCAGGTCGGCCGCGTGCTCGACGCGCTCGAACGTCTGGGGCTGAAGGAGAACACCGTCGTCGTCTTCTGGGGCGACCACGGCTACCACCTCGGCGAGAAGGGCAAGTGGTCGAAGGCTTATTCCCTGTTTGAGGTCGGCACGCGCGTCCCGCTCATCATCGCCGTCCCCGGCGGGCGCGCGCAGGCCCCCGCGCCCAACCCCACGCTGCGTCGAGCGCTGGGGCTCGCCGGGCTGGTCGTCACGGCCGCCGCGTTGGTCACCGTCGGCGTGACGATCGTGCAACACCTATGACTGCACACCTATGACTGCACACCTA
>CAXTSK010000772.1:0-2430 GCA_964246655.1 uncultured Pyrinomonadaceae bacterium | reverse complement strand
GTCCACGGCGTGCTGCTGATCCTCTACGGCCTGTTCAAGAAGGTCGCGATCGCGGACGCGCTCGCGGTCCCGGTCAACGCGGTCTTCAACTCGACCGGCGCCGTGTCGGGCGGCGACGTCGCGCTCGCGCACCCTTTCGACGACGGTGACGCGGCGCAGCTCCTACAGTCTCTAGAGAAGCCGGGCGAGACGCTCGGCGAGGACGCGCGCGCTTATGAGAAGTTGATGCGGCCCTTCGTCGCGCGCGCCGACGACTTCTTCGAAGAGACGTTGCAGCCCGTACGCATCCCTTCTCATCCATTCTTCATGCTCCGCTTCGCACTCACGGGGCTGCGCTCGTGCACGGGGCTGGCCTTCGGCAAGTTCAAAGGGAGGAAGGCGCGCGCGCTCTTCGCAGGATGCTGCGCTCACTCGGTACTGCCTTTGGAGAAGAAGGGCACGGCCTCCTTCGGGATGGTGCTCGCGCTCGCCGCGCACGCCATCAACTGGCCGTGCGTGCGCGGCGGCTCGATAAAAATTATTGAGGCGCTGGCGGAATGCCTGAAGAGCCACGGCGGCGAGATACGCCTTAACCATCCCGTGCGCAGCATGCGCGACCTGCCGGAGTCGCGCGCCGTACTCTTCGACCTCACGCCGCGGCAGGTGGTCGAGATCGCGGGCGGCGAGTTGCCCGACGGTTACAGGAAGCGTCTCTCAAAGTTCAGGTACGGCCCCGGCGTCTTCAAAGTAGACTGGGCGCTCGACGGCCCGATACCTTGGCGCGCCGAGGCGTGCCGCCGCGCGGCGACCGTCCACCTCGGCCCCACCATCGAGGAGATTGCCGAGGCCGAGTCGGCTGTCTGGCGTGGCGTACACCCCGAGCGCCCCTTCGTCCTCATCGCGCAGCAGAGCCTCTTCGACGAGACGCGCGCGCCCGCGGGCAAGCAGACGGGCTGGGCCTACTGCCACGTCCCGCACGGCTCGGACGTGGACATGACCGAGCGGATCGAGGCGCAGATCGAGCGCTTCGCCCCCGGCTTCCGCGATTTGATCATCGCGCGCCACACCATCAACTCCGTCCAGCTCGAACAGCACAACCCGAACATGATCGGCGGCGACATCGGCGGCGGCGCCAACGACCTCCGCCAGTTCCTCGCCCGCCCCATCCCGCGCTACGACCCCTACTCGACGCCCAACCAACGTCTCTACATCTGCTCAAGCTCCACGCCCCCCGGCGGCGGCGTCCACGGCATGTGCGGCCACTGGGCCGCGAAGTCTGCACTCCGGCGTATCTTCGGTATTAAGGTTTAAAGGAAGTAACCACAGAGACACAGAGGCACAGCTAAAACCAATTAGCTGTGCCTCTGTGTCTCTGTGGTTAAAAGTCTTCGGGCGCGGCCTCAACCCTTGCCAATCTTAATCGTGGCTTTGAGGGGCGCGCGCTTCTTTACAGTCCGTTTGCGCGCGACGGACTCGGGCAGTGTCTTCTTCGGCGGCGCGACTTCGGCGCGCTTGCGTCGGTTGATGAGGTCGGTCAGGCGGCGCTCGATGCGGCGCGCCTCTTCGTCGTCGAGCGTCTCGGTCTCGCTCTGCACGCCGAGGGGCGCCGTGCCGCCACTCAAGGCGACGACGCGCGTGACGACCTCCTCCCAGTTCTCCTTCTGTAGCGAATCGCCGACGGTGCTCATCGCCAGCAGGTCGAGCCCCGTCGCGGCGCGCGCGTGGATGTCGATGAGGAAGCGCACGTCCCTCCGCTTGTCGCCGCTCGCCTTGAACTGAATCATCCCGGCGAGCATGTGCCCGCCGACCGTCGAGAAGGTGACGCGGCGCGGCGCGACCTCCTCGACGCGCACCTGCACGTTGCCGCGCATGGGCACCCCGAGTGTGAGCGTGACTCCCTCTTCAACCACGCGCGGCGTGCCCGGCTCGGCCGAGAACTCAAGCGGCATGACCTCGGCGCAGCGTTCCCGAAACTCTTCGACGAGCGCGGTCGGCGTGTGGCGACTGCCCTTGATGTCGGCCCAGAAACGTTTGCGGCGGAGCGGGCCGACGCCTTCCGAAGGTAACTGCTCGGGGATGGAGTCGGCGAGCTTCGCTAAGCCCACGTCGAGCGTGGTCGGCTGGATGCCGAGTCGCGCGGTCAGAGCGTTGGCGCTCGGGTGTTCGATGAAATTGCCTTCCAAAAGCATCTTCAGCTTCGCGTCGTTGAGCGGGAGTTTGACGCCGAGCAGCTTTTCGAGCTTCGTGCTCTCCGCGAGCCGCACGCCGAGCGAGGCGAGGAACGAAGGGATGGGCACGCGCGCGACCGTTCGCCCCGTGATGGCCGACAGACGCTCGATGATGTCGCTCGTCGTGGTCGTCTCTTCGCCCGCCAACTCTAACGTCTCGGGGCGGCGCCGCGGCGGCGACCGCCCCCGCCTCCCCGCCCGCACATTTCATGTAGAAGCTGGT
>CAXTSK010000771.1:0-2431 GCA_964246655.1 uncultured Pyrinomonadaceae bacterium | reverse complement strand
CGGGCTGGCTGATGGCCGGCCTGTCGACGTTCCAGGGCGAGTTCGACTTCGGCGCGCTGCTCGACCAGTATGAGCAGGAGCAGGCCCAGTACCAGGAAGGCTCTGTCGTCAAGGGCACTGTGGTCGGCGTCACCGAGCGCTCCGTCGTCATCGACTTCGGCTTCAAGTCCGAAGGCGCCGTCCCCATCGAGGAGTTTCAGGAGGCGGGCGAACTGACGGTCAAGCGCGGCGACGAGGTCGAGGTGCTCATCAAGAGCATGGAGTCCTCGGAGGGCGTGCCGATCCTCTCGCGCGCTGACGCCGTGCGCATGCGCGCCTGGGACGTACTGGAGCAGGCTTACCGCGACGGCACGCCCGTCAAGGGTAAGATCGCCGAGCGCGTCAAGGGCGGATTGCGCGTTGACGTGGACGGCGTCGCAGCCTTCCTGCCCGGCTCGCAGGTGGACGTGCGCCCCATCCGCAACCTCGAATCCCTGCGCGGCCAGGAGATCGAGGCCAAAGTCATCAAGCTCAACCGCAAGCGCTCGAACGTCGTGCTCTCGCGCAAGGCAATTCTCGAATCCGAGAACGAGGGCAAGAAGGGCGAGACGCTCAACAACCTCGAAGAGGGCATCATCGTCGAAGGCCAGATTAAGAACCTGACCGACTACGGCGCCTTCGTAGACCTCGGCGGCATCGACGGCCTCCTGCACGTCACGGACATGAGCTGGGGCCGCCTGCTCAACCCCGGCGAGATGTTCCGCGTCGGCGAGACCGTGCAGGTCAAGGTCTTGAAGTTCGACAAGGAGCGCGAGCGCGTCTCCTTAGGCTTCAAGCAACTCCTGCCCGACCCTTGGGAGTCGGTCGCTGAGCGCTTCCCGACGGGGCAGCGCATGGAGGGCAAGATTGCTTCGGTGACGGACTACGGCGCCTTCATCGAGCTTGAGCCGGGCGTCGAGGGCCTCGTTCACGTCTCCGAGATGACGTGGTCGAAGCGGATGAAGCATCCGTCGAAGCTCGTCAACGTCGGCGACCCCGTAGAGGTCGAAGTCCTCGGGGTTGACCCGAAGAACCGCCGCATCAGCCTCGGTATGAAGCAGACGCAGCCGAACCCCTGGGAGACTCTGCCCGAGCGCTTCCACATCGGCGACCGCGTTCGCGGGCGCGTCCGCAACCTGACCGACTTCGGCGCCTTCGTCGAGGTCGAGGACGGCGTGGACGGCCTCGTGCACGTCTCGGACATCTCCTGGAACAAGCGCATCAAACATCCGGGCGAGGTGCTGAAGAAGGGCCAGGAGATCGAGGCGGTCATCACCAACATCGACATCGACAACCGGCGCCTCTCGCTCTCGATTAAGGATACCGAGCCGAGTGCGTGGGAGAAGTTCGTCAACGAGCACAAGCCGGGCGACATCGTCCGCGGTAAGGTGACACGCTTCGCCAACTTCGGCGCCTTCGTCGAGCTGGCCGAAGGGCTGGAGGGCTTGTGTCACGTCTCGGAGCTTTCGGACGACCGCGTCGAGCGCCCCGAGGACGCGGCGCAGCTCGGGCAGGAGCTTGATTTCCGCATCCTACGCATCGAGCCGGAGTCGAAGAAGATCGGGCTCTCGCACCGCGCGGCCAAGCACGACGAGCCGGTGGTCGATGTGAAGAGCTACACGACCGAGGCGGGCGGCGGCATGGCCTCCCTGGGCGAGCTGGCCGACTTCTTCAACAAGCGCGGCGGCAGCGGCTCCGAGGAAGAGAACCGCTAGTCGTCTTTGACTGAACTCGAAAGCCCCGCGCGGAGTCAATCGATTCCTCGCGGCGCTTCATCATTAAGCGGCCCGGCTGTGCGCTAAAGCACCAACCACGGAGGGCACGAAGGTTTTCGCAAAGAGCCCAAAGGTTTTCTTTGTGCCCTTCGTGCATACCTTCGTGCCCTTTGTGATGCAGCTCACAGACGCGCTAACTTGTTGGCTCCGCGACGTTTTCTCTTGTCAGGCGTTCCCCGTATCTGCTAAGTTACAGGCCGGTTCTTGTACCCAATACTCAATTCCCCTGCCCTTGTTTTGCGGCGGCAGCTTTCACCGAGAGGCCGGAGAGGTGGAAACGATGACGAAAGCAGAACTGGTTGAAGACGTGGCCCGCGCGGCCGAGCTGACCAAGAAGGACGCCGAGCGGCTCGTCGAAATCGTCTTCGAGAGCATCATCGACACGCTCAATCAGGGCGAAAAGATCGAGCTGCGCGGCTTCGGCTCCTTCCGCGTGCGCGAGCGCGGCGCCCGACGCGGCCGCAACCCCAAGACCGGCGACCCCGTGGACATCCCCGCCAAGCGCGTGCCCTACTTCAAGCCCGGCAAGGAGCTGAAGGAACTCATCAACGAGGACGAGAACGGCGCGGGCGGTTCGGAAGGCTCGGCGACGACGAACCCGCCACAGCCCGACCTGCGCGAGACCAACCCTCCGAACC
>CAXTSK010000770.1:0-2438 GCA_964246655.1 uncultured Pyrinomonadaceae bacterium | reverse complement strand
CTTCAGCCACGCTCCGCCACCTCCCCGCGCTCCTCGGCCAGCTTGTAGACCCAGCGCAGCACGACCGCCACCGACTCGTAAAGCTCCTCGGGCACCTCGGCGTCAATCTCCAACTCGTAGAGGGCGCGCGCGAGCGGCACGTCGCGCATGATGGGAACTTCCGACTCCTCGGCGATCTTGCGAATCTGCGCGGCCATCAGGTCGGCGCCCTTCGCCAGGACGGTCGGCGCGCCCATCGTCTCGCGCTCGTAGCTCAGGGCGACCGCGACGTGCGTCGGGTTGACGACGACGACGTTGGCGCGGCGGACGGCCTCCATCATCGCCTGCATCAGAATCTCGCGGTGGCGCGCGCGCCTGAGACTCTTGTGGATGGGGTTGCCCTCGGTCTCCTTGTACTCCTCCCTGACCTCATGCTTGGTCATCATCAGCTCGCGGCGGTGGAAGTAGCGTTGGAGGAAGTAGTCGGCCGCGCCGATGACGAGGAAGGCGATGCCGACGCGCAAGCCGATCTGGAAGATGAGCGAGATGGCGTAGGAGGCCGCGAGCTGCGTGGGCTGGCGCGTCAGCTCCACGATGTCGCGGCGCGCGCTCCATAGAGCAGTGCCGACGACGACGGACGCGATGACGAGCTTGAGCGCGGTCTTGCCCAGCTCGACGTAGGGCCGCGCCTTCAGGAACTTATTTTTGAAGCCCTCGGCCGGGTTGAGCTTGTTGGCGTTCGGCTTGACCGGCTCGAAGCTGAAGATCGAGCCGACCTGAAAGTAGTTGGCGAGGAAGGCGACGACCAGGCGCGCGGCGAAGAGGGGGGCGAGCACGATGGCCAACGCCTTGACGCCCGTTAAGAGCGCGCCGAGCGCGGCGGCCTGGTCGAGCTGCCCACGGTAGGTGGCGGCGTGCTCCAACTGCTCGCGCATCGCGCCGCCCGCCCAGCCCGCGACGCTGCCGCCCGCGAGGTAGAGCACCGCGACCGAGACGACTAACAGGATGGCCGAAGAGAGGTCGTGGCTGCGCGCGACCTGACCCTTGCGCCGCGCGTCGCGGAGTCGTTTGGCGGTCGGTTGTTCGGTCTTCTCACCGGCTTGAGACATGGACGGCCTCGCCTCCCGCGTCTCTAAACGGTCTTCACCTTGTGGAGGATGCCGAGCAGCTTCGAATGAAGGAGTGGGTCGGAGGTGACGAACTCGCTGAGTCGCTCGACGAGCGTCGAGCCCTGTTCGGTCTCGCGGAACTTCTCGTTCAGGCGCGAGCGCACCATCAAGCGCGCCGACTCGCGCACGGCCGCCGCCGCGCCCTCGCTGCTCGAAAGGTTCGACGCGTCGGCGATCTGCGCGAGCGCCGCGCGCACGGGACTCTGCGTGCCGCCCGTCCCGCCCGCGGTCTGCGCTTCGAGCTGCGCGAGCGCCGCGTTGAAGCGCTCGGTCTTGAGGGCGCTCTGTAGCTCCTTTGCTTCGAGCGGCTCGACCGACTCCGTGCCGCTGCTCAGGGGTGAACCGGGGCGGTTAACTTTCATCTCGCGTCCTCGAATCGGCCCGGGACTACTTGGCGGCGGCCGCGTCTCCTTCGGCGGCCGTCGCGCAGATCAGGTCGGCCGCTTCGAGCAGTGCGCGCGCCGTTCGGGCGTGCGGCGAGTCGGGGTCTGTCGCCTCGATCTCGCGCAACTCGTCTTCGGCCTCGTCGCGCCGCTGCTGGAAGAGGAGACTCTCGGCGCGATGGACGCGCGCGTAGAGGCTCCCGGGCCGCAGGGCTTCGGCGCGGGCCTGACCGCCACGGTGGCGGAAGCGAACGTCATGCGCTCGGTGCTGTTCGTTCCGCCCTCGATGAAAGCCATCGACCTCCTGGTCAAGATGCAGGCGTCGCGCACCCACATGGCGATCGTCATCGACGAATACGGGGGGACCGACGGGCTGGTGTCGATCGAGGACATCGTCGAGATGATCGTCGGCGACATCGAGGACGAGCATGACGAAGCCGAACTGCCGCTCATCGAGACCGGCCAGGACGGATCCTTTCTGGCCGATGGCCGCGCCGACCTCGAGGATGTGTCGCGGGCGCTCGGCATCGACCTGTCGGACGACGAATCGGAAGAGATCGACACGATCGGCGGCCTCGTGACCTCGATCGCCGGGCGGGTGCCCAACCGGGGCGAGATCGTGGCGGAGCGCCCCGGCATCGAGTTCGAGATCCTGGAGGCCGACCCGAGGCGGGTCAGACGGGTGAGGATCCGCTTGCGCTCGTCCGTCGAACCCCGGCCCGAGCCGGACCTCGACCGGGATCCGCCGGATCGCGAGCCTGTGGCGCCGCAAGCCTCCCCTCCCCGCACCGGCTCGGCCTAGAGCCTCACTCGTGAGCCCATCGTCATGCCGAACGCGCCAGGGTCTGCCGCGCCTAAGCCGCTGGTCCCGACCTGGCTCGACCCGTGGCCGGCTTCGGTGTTGATC
>CAXTSK010000769.1:0-2443 GCA_964246655.1 uncultured Pyrinomonadaceae bacterium | reverse complement strand
CCCCGGCCCGGCGCTCCACCCACCCCACCACCCACGGGAGCGCGCGCTGGTGGGTCCGCCCCCGCGGCTGCTACGCCCGGCGCGCGGGGCGCGAGCCGATCTTCGCCAAATCGAATTCGAGCACCGGCGTCGCCTCCTCGAAGTAAGGCACCACGTCCGGGTTCTCCGCGACGCGCTCGCGGTAGAACTCGAAGGCCGCCTGCGACATCCATTCGAGCGCCTCCTCCCACTCAACGCGCCACGCCGAGCCCCCCGGCCGCGATAAGGCTTCGAGCGAAGCGGCGACCATCAGCTCAAGGTTCCTCTCCGCGAGCACAGGCTCCGCGTACTTCCAGTTGAGCACCTCGCCCTGCTCGGTAATCTTGAAAGAGCCCTCGAACGCGCCGGCGGGTTGCGCGACGATGGCGTGGTGCGTCGGCCCCCCGCCGCGCCCCACCGTCCCGCCACGCCCGTGGAAGAGTTCCAGGCGTACTCCACACTCGCGCGCGACCTCGTGCAACGCGCGGTGCGCTTTAAACAGCTCCCACGTGCTCGTCAGCATCCCGCCGTCCTTGTTCGAGTCGGAGTAGCCGAGCATCACCTCCTGCCTCCGGCACCACGAGTCGAGGTACGGCGCGTACTCCCCGGAAGTCCACAGCGCGCGGCATACGTCGGGGCAGTTGCGCAGGTCTTCGATGGACTCGAAGAGCGGGACAGGCATCAAGCCGGGGTCGCAGCGCTCGGCTTCGGCCGCGACACGCACGCCGCAACTCTCCGCCAGCCACACGAGCCGCAGCACGTCGCCCACGCCGCGCGCGCCGCTGATGACGTGACTGCGGATTGACTCCGGCGGGAACTCGCGCTTGAGCGCCGCGACCGCGCGCAACGCGTCGAGCGTCGCCGCCGTCTCCGCCGAAGGCGCTTGCGGAAGCTTCGACTCCACACTGCCCGCGCCTTCATTTCCGACCGCATCACTCTCATCGACAATCGAAGCGCCGCGCGCAAGCTCCTCCGCGGCCCGCGCGTGGACGCGCGCGTGCTGGCGCACGTCGAGCGTGTGCAGGTGGAATCCGAACGTCTCGACCTGTCGCACGAGCGGGTCAACCAACTGCCGCGCGAGCCTGAGCGCCCCGCCCTCCGCGAGGCTCTCGCGCAGCAGACGCAGGTCTGCCGTGAACTCGCTCGCGTCCCTGTAAGCGTCCGTCGTGTCGCCGCCCGCGCCCGGCGCCTCGCGCGTGGCCGAGAGCCTGCGCATGACGAGCGAGAGGAAGCGCCTGTAGACCTCCTCCGGCGCGTGCGGCGCGAACGGGCGCGACGCCGCGGGCGGAAGCTGTCGCTCGCGCTCTTCGAGCGCCGCGCCCGAAGCCCTCGCCGCTGGCGCCTGCTTCGTCGCGCCGCTCAGGCGCTCGTGCAGCTCGTCCACGGCCGCCATGTAGAAGTCGAGCACCGTCTCGCGCGCCATCCGCAGCGCGTCGCGCGTGCAGCCCGGCGTCACGAACGGGTTGCCGTCGCGGTCGCCGCCGATCCACGAGCCGAAGCGCACGACCCGCGGCAGCTCCCTCGCCTCAAGCCCGAGCCCGTAGGTCGCGCGGAAGGCGTCGGCCATCTCCTCATAGACCTCGGGCACCGTCTTGACGAGCGACACCGGGTAGTAGTCGAGCCCCATCTTGATCTCGTCGCGCACGGTCGGCTGTCGGCGCCGCACCTCGTCGGTCTGCCACAGCGCGGTGATCTCGGCCGTGATGCGCTCGGCCGCATCGCGCGCGCGCCTGTCCGAGAGCGGCAGGCTGTCCAGACGCTCCAACTCCGCCGCGATGCGCGCGCGCTTGAAGAGCACCGTGCGGCGCGCGACCTCGGTCGGGTGCGCGGTGAAGACGGGGACGACCTCGACGCGGGACAGCAGCTCGACCGCCTCTTCGGCGGACGCGCCCGCGTCGCGCACGCGGCGGAGCGTGCCGAGGAACGTCCCGGCCTGCGGCTCCGCGCCCGACACCTCCGCGGCGCGGCGTCGTCGCTTGCGATGGTTCGTCTCGGCGAGGTTGGTCAGCTCGAAGTAGATGGAGAACGCCTTCGTCAGGCGGTACGCCTCCTCGACGGACGCGCGGCCGACGACCGACTCGGCGCGCGACATCAGCTCCTTGCGCCTGGCCTTGTCAGACGACTCACGCCGCGCGGACGTTAAGCTGCGCAGTTCCTCGACCGCGTCGAACAGCGCGGCGCCCGCCTGCTCCTTCAACACCGCGCCCAGCAGACGCCCGAGCGAACGCACGTCGCGCCTGAGCGGCGCCTCCTTCGAAGCACCCGCGCGCGCCGTCAACTCCTCCAGCCGTCCGCGCTGGTCATCCACCTCCCATAAACGCTCTTCTTCACCCACCTTCGGTCTCTTCCTTTTTCGTCTGAAGTGTGGCCTCTGTTTTATGCTTGTTCACACATAAAGACAACGTCCCGCGCCGAACTTCTCGAC
>CAXTSK010000768.1:0-2451 GCA_964246655.1 uncultured Pyrinomonadaceae bacterium | reverse complement strand
GCGCAGACGCAAGTCGGCGGCGCTCAGGCCGGGGTGGGCGAGGCGTTGGGGCGGCTCGCACAGGCCAACACCGCGCCGCAGCAGGTCGCCGTCAGTCAAGCGCAGGCCGAGACGGCGGGTGCCTCCATCGAGCAGTTGCAGGCGACCGTCCGTCAGGCTGAGTTGGAACTCTCCTACACGAAGGTCTACGCGCCGGAGACGGGACGCATCACGCGCAAGGCCGTCGAGGAAGGCGCGCTGGTGCAGGTCGGGCAGCCGCTCATGGCGGTCGTCTCCGGCGACGTGTGGGTCACGGCCAACTTCAAGGAGAGCCAGATCGGGAGTCTGCGGCCCGGTCAGCCGGTCGAACTCAACGTGGACGCCTACCCGGATAAAGTCTTCAAGGGGCACGTCGAGAGCATTCAGGCCGGGACGGGCTCGGCCTTCAGCCTCATCCCGGCCGAGAACGCCACCGGCAACTACGTCAAGGTCGTGCAGCGCGTCCCCGTCAGGCTCGTCTTCGACGAGCGGCCCGACCCGCAGCACATGCTCGCGCCGGGCATGTCGGTCGAGCCGGAGGTGCGTATCAAATGAGCGAGGCAGTGGCGGGACGGGGCGCGACCGCCGCCGCGCGCCCAAGTAGCCGCTTGGGCGGGATAGCCGCGTCGCCCGAGGCGTGGACGCCGAGTTTCAACCCGTGGCTGATTGCGTCCGCCGTGATGCTGGCCACCTTCATGGAGGTGCTCGACACCTCTGTGGCGAACGTCTCGCTGCCGCACATCGCGGGCACGCTCTCGGCATCCACCGAGGAGGCGACGTGGGTTCTGACGAGCTACCTCGTCGCCAACGCCGTCATCCTTCCCATCAGCGGTTGGCTCAGCAGTTACTTCGGTCGCAAGCGGCTGCTCATCACCTGCATCATCATCTTCACGCTCTCGTCGGCGCTCTGCGGCGCGGCCACGAGCATGTCGATGCTCATCGCGGCGCGCGTGCTCCAAGGCATCGGCGGCGGCGTGCTGCAACCGACCGCGCAGGCCGTGCTGATGGAGAGCTTCCCTTTCGAGAAGCGCGGGCAGGCGATGGCCGTCTACGCGATGGGCATCATCGTCGCGCCCATCATCGGCCCGACGCTCGGCGGGTGGATCACGGATAACTATTCGTGGCGCTGGATTTTTTACATCAACATCCCCGTCGGCATCGCCGCCGTGCTGATGGCGGCGTGGTTCATCGAGAACCCGCCCTACCTCAAGCGCGCGAAGGGCAGCCGCATCGACTACCTCGGGTTCGCTTTGATGACGGTCTGCCTGGCGACCTTCCAGCTCGTGCTGGACACGGGGCAGCAGAACGACTGGTTCGAGTCGAAACAGATTGTCCTGTTGAGCGTCGTCTCGGTCGTCTCGCTCGTCGCCTTCGTCATACGGGAGTTGACCGTCGAGGAGCCCATCGTCAACCTGCGCGTCCTCGCGAACCGCAACTTCGGCGTTGGGACACTGCTGATGACCGTCGTCGGCGGCGTCCTCTACGGCACGACGGCGCTGCTGCCTCTGTTCCTGCAAACTTTGCTCGGCTACCCGGCGGTGCAGAGCGGACTCGCCGTCAGCCCGCGCGGGATAGGCTCGATGGCGTCGATGATTATCGTCGGCCGACTGGTCGGGAAGATCGACAGCCGACTGCTGATGACGTTCGGCTTCTTCGTGCTCGCCGTCTCGATGTACATGCTGGCGGGCATTACTCTCGACATCGGCATGCCGAACATCGTCTGGCCCAACGTCATCAACGGCTTCGCCATGGGCTTCATCTTCGTCCCGCTGACGACGACCGCGACGGGGACGCTCAGCCGCGAGCAGATGGGTAACGCCGCGGGCATCTACAGCCTGATGCGTAACCTCGGCGGCGGCCTCGGCATCTCGGCGGTGACGACCCTTCTGGCACGCGGGGCGCAGCAGCATCAGGCCGCGATGGTCTCGCACCTGACGCCGTATGATTCGGCCTTCCAGCAACGCATGCAGCAACTACAGGGCGTGTTCGGCTCTTCGGCGGAGGGCGTGCAGAAGGCTTACGCGGCCATCTACGGCGTGCTCGTCAGGCAGGCCAACCTGCTGGCCTTTGTCGATAACTTCCGCCTGCTGACATTCGTCTGTCTCGCGTGCATTCCTCTCGTCTTCCTGCTCAGACGCGTGAGGGGCGGCGGGGGCGGTTCGGCGGCCGTGCATTAAAGAGAATCAACATATGTCAGATGAAACAAGAAACAAAGCGAGTCGTCGGACGACCATTACCATCGCGCGCCAGATGGGTTGCGGTGGCGCTTACGTCGGCCAGGCCATCGCCCGCCAGCTCGGACTCAGGTACGTAGACCGGGAGGTCTTACATCTGGCGGCGCAGTCACTGGATGTCGAAGCAGCTGCGGTCGAAGCCGGCAGCGAAAAACTGACCTCCTTATGGGAGAAGCTGCTCGGCGGCTTAACCCTCCTC
>CAXTSK010000767.1:0-2453 GCA_964246655.1 uncultured Pyrinomonadaceae bacterium | reverse complement strand
GCACGCAGCCGACGGCCGAGCCCGACGCGCCACAGCAGGACGAGTCGGGGCAGGAGGTTAATCCCGACGAGGTCGTCACCATCGACACGAGCCTCGTCAACCTCCACGTCCGCGTCATCGACCGCAACAACAAACCCATCAACGACGTGACCGACGCCGACTTCCGCGTCTTTGAGAACGGCGCGCCGCAGAAGGTCGAGTTCGTCACGCGCGAGGAGGTGCCCATCACCTACGGGCTGGTCGTGGACAACTCCGGGAGCTTACGCAGCCAGATCGCGCAGGTCGTCGAGGCCGGCAAGACCATCGTCGAGAGCAACAAGCCCGGCGACGAGACCTTCGTCGTCCGCTTCATCTCCTCCGACGAGATCAAGATCATGCAGGACTTCACCGCCGACAAGCAGTCGCTCGGCGACGCCCTCGACGACATGTTCATCGAGGGCGGGCAGACGGCCGTCATCGACGCCGTCTACCTCTCGGCCGAGCACGCCTCCGAACGGCGCGCGAAGTCCAACGACCCGGCCGAGGAGAAGCGCCGCCGCGCGCTCATCCTCGTCACCGACGGCGAAGACCGCAGCAGCTTCTACAAGACCGAGCAGCTCTTCGAGTCGCTCAAGGAGGAGGACGTTCAAATCTTCGTCATCGGCTTCGTCAACGAGTTGGAGAAGGAGCGCGGCTTCATCTCGAAGTCGAAGCGCGATAAGGCCGTCTCTCTGCTCGACCGCATGGCGAAGGAGACCGGCGGGCGCACCTTCTACCCGACCTCGCTCTCGGAGCTGCCCGGCATCGCCGAGGAGATCACGAAAGACCTGCGCACGCAATACGTCATCAGCTACCGCCCGGCGTCGAAGGCGCGGCCCGGCGAGTTTCGCCCCGTCCGCGTGGCGGTCGCCGACGGCCGCGGCGGCGAGAAGCGCATCGCCGTGACGCGCTCCGGCTACACGTCGAAGCCCGGGCAGGGCGGGCCGGCCCCAACTCCCGCGCCCGCGCAGTCGAACAAGACGAACGCGATGCCCGCCAACAGGAGACCTTGAATGAGCGTTGACCCCGCTTCGCTCGAAGGCGTCGAGTTCTTCGAGTTTCTCGACGGGGACGACCGCCGCGCGCTGGCGGAGGTCGTCGATCTCGTCAAGTTGGTCGAAGGTGAGACTCTCTTCCGGGCCGGCGAGCCCGGGGAGAGTCTTTACCTTGTGCGCACGGGCGAGGTCGAGCTCTCCATCCAGGACAACGTCGGGCAGAAGATCACGCTCGACACGGCCGCCCCCGGCGACTTCTTCGGCGAGATCGCGCTCCTCGACGAGGAGTCGCGCACGGCCACGGCCGTCGCCCTCGCCGACACCGAGTTGATCGAGCTCGACCGCGGCGACCTGCTCCTGCTCTTCCAGAAGAAGCCCGACGCGGCGCTGCACATGCTGGCGGCGATGGGGCGCATGACGCGCAAGGCCGACGCCCTGCTGCGCCAGCGCGTCTCGCGCAACGTCAACGAGGAGGTCGAGGAGCGCGCGACCGTCGTTCAGCGCGTCGCCGACTGGCTCGCGTGGTTCTCGGGCAGCATGCTCTTCCTCCTCCTCCACGCCGTCTGGTTCGGCATCTGGATCACGCTCAACGTCGGACTGTTCAACGTGCCGGGCCTCTCCGGCTTCGACCCCTTCCCCTTCGGCCTGCTGACGATGATCGTCTCGCTCGAAGCCATCTTCCTCTCCACCTTCGTGCTCATCAGCGCCAACCGGCAGGCCGAGAAGGACAAGGTGCGCGCCGACATCGAGTACGACGTTAACGTCAAGGCCGAGATGGAGGTCGCCTACCTCCACGACAAGGCCGACCACCTCCACGAAGAGATGCTCCGCCGCTTCAACCACCTCGAAAAGCTCATCGCCAGCCAGCGCGAGCAGGAGAAGGTCTAGGCGAAAGCTTTCAACACGGAGACACAGCTTGTTGATTTATTGACTCCAAGCTGTGTCTCTGTGTCTCTGTGTTAATTCGCTCTCACTACAGTCAACCTTTCCTTTAGCATCGCCCTCTCCCGTTGTAAAATGCCGGATATGCTGACAGCACTGTACCTGTTGACGATAGTCCTGCTGGTCTTCCTCAACGGCTTCTTCGTCGCGGCCGAGTTCGCGCTCGTGGGCGTCCGCCGCACGCGCATCGAGACGCTCGCCGCCGACGGCGACAAGCACGCGCGGCGGCTCATCTCCGTACTCGACAACCTGAACGCATACCTCTCCGCCTCGCAGCTCGGCATCACGCTGGCCTCGCTCGCCCTGGGCTGGGTCGGCGAGCCGACGGTGGCGCACATGTTGGAGGGGCCGCTCGCGCGCGCGGGGATTGCCGAGACGTGGATTCACGTCATCTCCTTCGTCATCGCCTTCGCCGTCATCACGACGCTGCACATCGTTCTGGGCGAGCAGGCTGAAGACGCGGTAGAAGAGCTGCATCGGCAGCGCGGTCGCGAGCGC
>CAXTSK010000766.1:0-2460 GCA_964246655.1 uncultured Pyrinomonadaceae bacterium | reverse complement strand
CCGCGCCGTTGGTCGTCTCTCTCGGGTTGCTCCACCCCACTCGCTTCCCCCCCCCCCCCCCCCACTCCCCGTGCTATGATGTCCCGCTTTGCTCGACCCTTAATTTGTTGACCGGTTTTTTTTGTAAAGGATGAGACTCCGTTTGCTCTACCACGGCCACTGCTTCGACGGCGTGGCCTCGGCCGCGGTCTTCACGCGGTTCTACCTTTCGCGCGTGCGGCCCGGCTCCGAAGTCGCCTACGCGCCGCTGCTGCACACGGCCGGCGCGCTCTTCGACGAGTCGATGTTCGACGGCGACGAGAACGCCATCGTCGATTTCAAGTACAGCCCGTCGGAGCGCCTGACCTGGTGGTTCGACCACCACCAGTCCGCCTTCCTCTCTTCGGAAGACGAGGCGCACTTCCGCGCCGACGCCTCGGGCCGCAAGTTCTGGGACGCCGAGAGCAAGTCCTGCACCGAGTTCATCGCGCGTGTCGCCGACGAGAGCTTCGGTTTCCGTGACCCACAAAACGACACGCTCGTCCGGTGGGCGCACACCATCGACGGCGCCTTCTACGAGTCGGCCGCGCAGCCGGTCGAGTTGAAGGAGCCCGCGCTCCAGCTCATGCAGGTCATCGAGAACGTGGACGACGAATTCATCGAGTGGATCATCCGCCAACTGACCGTCCGCACGCTCGAAGAGGTCGCTTCGGGCGAGGAGGTGCAGCAGCGTTTCCGTCCCCTGCTCGCGCGCCACCAGCAGACGTTGGAGACCATTCGCCGTAAGGCGACGTACGAGCGCGGCGCCGTCACCTTCGACCTCGTGGACGAGGGGCTCGAAGGCTTCAACAAGTTCATCCCTTACTACGTCTGCCCCGAAACGACCTACTCGGTCGCGGTGACGCGCGGCGGCTACCGCACCAAAATCTCGGTCGGCTCGAACCCCTTCAGCCCGCGGCCCCGGCGCCACAACATCGCCACCATCTGCGAGCGCTACGGCGGCGGCGGCCACGCCGTCGTCGGCGCCGTCTCCTTCAAGCCCGACGAGGTCGAGCGCGCCCGCACGGTCGCCCGAGAAATCCTCGCCGAGCTGCGCGAGGGATTTGAAGAGTAGCCAGTAGCCGGTAGAAAGAATGGCGGCGCTTCTCGGCCATTGGGCCGGGTGCGCCGCCTCTGTTTTTCTACTGGCTACTGGCTACTGCCTTTAAAAGTCTCCCTTGCAGGTGTCGTGGCCGCAGTCGCAGTCGATCTGGATGTTGTGCTCGGTGCTCTGACAGTGGACGCTACAGAACTTCTCGCCCTTCTCGACGGGGCAGGTGCAGGGGGCGTTCTTGCAGCTGTTGGCGGCTTTCACCTCGGCGTCTCTCACGGTCTCGTCGGCCATCTTCGCTTCTCCTCCGGGTTGTCCTGTGCTTGAAAATATGCCTTCGGTTCTATGCCAAATCGCGCGCCTAGTCAAGGAAGGAAGCCGACCGCCGGCGGCTACAAGTTCTTCCTCAGGAAGCTGACGATCTTCCACGCGTCTAAATAAACCCACGGGCGCTCGCCGCTGGTGTAGTGGCCGCAGGGGAGCCAGGAGACGTTGACGGGGACGCCCGTGGCGCGCACGCCCGCGATGACTTCGTGCGAGAGGTCGGCGGGGAAGGTCAGGTCGTGGCGCGCCGCGATGAAGCGCATGGGGCGGCGGCGCAGAAAGGCGAGCCTGCCGACGTAGCTCATCGGGCTGATGGGCAGCCACGCCTCGCGCAACTCTTCGAGCGTGAGCGCGCCCTCGATGCCCGCGCGCACGTGCTGCGTCGAGATGCCGCGCCAGACCACGTCGGCGACGTAGCCGGAGACGTGATTGAAGACGCCCGCGTCGATCCGCTCGTCGTGGACGAAGGCGAGGAAGGCCGTGCACGAGCCGATGCTCGTCCCCATCGCGCCGATGCGCTCGTAGCCTTGCGCGTCGAGCCACGCGACGGCCGCGCGCGTGTCGATGACGCCCTGCCTTAAAGCCTGGAGCGTGCGCCCGACGTTCGGGCTGACCATGTACTCGGCGCGCTGGAACCCCGCGGGACGGCGCGCCTCGTGATAGGGGAGCGTCAGGCGGAGCGCCGTAATCCCTAAGCGCGAGAGCAGGCGGCAGAGCGCGACGTGGCTCACCTCGTCGGCGTTCCACTGCGGGAGGACGACGACCGCGCGGCGCGTTTCGTCCCCTCTTTTGCGCGGGCGCTTCGGCGGCTGCGCCGGGAAGAGACGCGCGCGGGCGATGTTGTTCTCGGGGGTCGGCGTGCGGACGGCGCTCGTCCACGTGAGGAGTTCGCCGTCGAGCCTGTAGTCGTTGACGGGAGTTAACGCGTAGAACTCGTCACTCCGTTCAACCCCGCGCCGCGCGGCTTCGAAGACGGCCGCGCGCGGGTCTTGTTCGCTCGCGGCTTGAGAGACCAGCTCCGCGCCCCACTCGAAAGGCAGCACGCCGCGGTTCGTGTCGCGCGTCGC
>CAXTSK010000765.1:0-2462 GCA_964246655.1 uncultured Pyrinomonadaceae bacterium | reverse complement strand
GCGGCGTGCCCGAGGCGGGCGTGGCCGAGGTCCGGGCCACGCAGCTCCTCCCGGACGTGGGCCGTCCCGAGAAAGGGATGCTGCGGCTCGCCCAACTCATCGCGGACGCGGAAGGTCGCAACTACAAGGTGCTGCTCGCGCCCGCGTATTTCTGGCTCGGCATCAGCGACCACTACCGCGGCGACCTCTCGCGGGCGAACAGGGAGTTCAAGACGGCACTCCGCCTCGCCGAAGAGAGCGGGAACGTCTTTGAGGCCGAGCACGCGCGCGACGAGCTGGTCCTCTTCTACACGGACTTAGGCGAGACGGAGGCGGCGCTCCCTTACGTGAGCGGGATGCTCCGCAGTGACGACCCTTACTACCGGAACCCGCGCCAGGTCTGGCGCGACCTCGGGACGCTGGCCGACATGACGCTCAGACTGAACATGCCTGCGGCCTCGCTCGCCTTCGCCTCGGAACGGCTCGCCGTCGCCCGCGAGCTTTCGCCCGAAGAGGACTCCGTCATCTCCAGCCTGCGCAACCTCGCGCACGCCGCGGAGGCGAAGGGCGATTACGAGGGCGCCTTGAAGTACGCGGACGAGTCACTTCGGCTCGCGCTCGACGGCGGCGACACGCCCGAGAACGCGCGCACGACCGCCGACCTCTATCTCGCGCTCGGCGACGTGAAGTCACGCGCGCGCGACTGCGACGGCGCGCTCGCCGACTATGACAAGGCGCTCGAACTGTACGGCCGGCTGCCGGAGCTTTCCGCCGGCTCGTACCAGATTCGAAAGGGCAGGCTCCTCTGCTTCCGGCGGCTCGGGCGGCGGGAGGAGTTCGCCGCGGAGCTGCGCGACGTGCTGAAGCTCTCCGAGCGCTACCGCGCGACGATCCGCGAGGACAGCTCGCGGCAGGCGTTCTTTGCAAACGAGCAGGACGTGTTCGACGCCGCGGTCGCCGAAGCACTCGAAGCGCGGGACGCGCGCGCCGCGTTCGTCTTCGTCGAAGAGTCGAGGTCGCGCTCGCTCTTCGAGTTCGTCAAGTCGGGCCGGTCAATCGCGGAGGTCGAGTCGGACTTCGCCTCGGTCGCGCGCCCCCTGTCGCTGGCGGAGATACAGGCGGGGCTGCCCGAGCAGGCGCAGCTCGTGCAGTACGCCGTCCTGCCCGACCGGCTCGCCGTCTGGGTCTTGACGAAGACGCGGTTCGACTACGTCGAGCGGCCCGTCGTCGCCTCCGAGCTAGAGCAGAAGGTCGAGGCTTACCGCGACGCGATCATCTCGAAGGCGCCGGCCGAGTCGGTCGCGCGGGCCGGGCGCGAGCTGTACGACCTGCTGCTACCGCCGGGGCTCGACGGCTCGAAGCAGCTCTGCGTCGTCGCGGACAAGAGCTTGCACCGGCTGCCGTTCGCGTCGCTCGTCTCGCCGTCGGGCAAGTACTTGCTCGAAGAGTTCGCGCTCTCCTACGCGCCGAGCGCGTCGGTCTTCGTGCTCGCGACCGCGAACGCGCGCGCGAAGGCGAGCGTGAAGGAGGAGACGCTCCTCGCCGTCGGCGACCCCGACTTCGACCGCGAGGAGAACCCGAACCTTTCGCCCTTGCGTTCGGCCACGGACGAGGCGAAGGGCGTCGCGGCCTTCTACCCGAAGTCGCTCCGGCTGCTCGGCGGCGAGGCGACGAAGGAGGCGTTCCTGCGCGGGTTCCGTGAGGCGGAGGTGGTTCACTTCGCGGGCCACTTCGTCGTGAACCCCGAGTCGCCCGCGAACTCCAAACTGCTCTTCGCGGGCGGCGACTTGCGCTCGCACGAGTTGGGCGCGTTCCGGCTCTCGCGCGTGAAGGAGGTCATCCTCTCCGCGTGCGAGACGGGCGTCGAGCGCTCCGACCGCAGCGAGGGCGCCGTCGGCGTCGCGCGCACGTTCCTCGCGCTCGGCGCGCCCGTCGTCGTCGCGAGCGGCTGGAAGGTTGACTCGGAGCCGACCCGCGACCTGATGGTCGCCTTCCACCGCAACCGCAGAGAGCGCGAGCTGACTTCGGCCGAGAGCCTGCGGCGCGCGCAGCTTGAGATGTTGACTACGGGCGATAGGAAAGAGCCCTTCTACTGGGCCGCCTTCTCACTGTTCGGCGGCTACGCGGAGTATTGACATGTTGCTACGAATCTGCCCCAGATGCGGCGACTTCTTTGCGGACGACGCGACCCCCTTCTGCCCCGCGGACGGGACGCCGCTCGCCGACGTTGACCCGCGCGGCGACGCTTGGGAGGAGGGCTCGCGCGTCGTCGAAGAGAAGACGAAGTCACTGCTCAAGCGCACGCGCAGGCTCAGGCTGCGGCGCGTGCTCACGAACATGATGACGATGATCGTGACGACGGTGGTCGTCCTGGTCGTCGTCACCAACGCCTTCATCTATCTCAGGCCGGAGGAACCCGAAGCGCCCGCCCTGGCTTCCGTCAGGAAGCCTTCGTCCACGCCCACGTCCACGCGCGACCGCAC
>CAXTSK010000764.1:0-2466 GCA_964246655.1 uncultured Pyrinomonadaceae bacterium | reverse complement strand
CCGGGCGCCTTCGGCACCTCGCCCGTCTTGAGCTGGTAGACGGCCGCGTCGAGCGCCGGGTCGGCGCCCGCCGTGCCGAGCGGGCGGCCGAGCTTGAACGCCTCCTCGTCCTGCGCCTTGAGGCCCGCCTTCTCAGCGGCCGCCTTCAGGCCGTCCACGCCGCCGCCGGCCGCGGCGATATCCTTCGCGATCTGTTCGAGCTGCTCGCCGGCGCGCGTGCGCTTGAGGTCTTCGGCTACGCGATCCTTCACCTCGTCCAACTCGGGGATGCGCGGCTCGCGCTTCTCGACGAGCTGCGGGATGGCGAAGCCGCTCTTGACGCCGACGAAGTCGCCGACGGCGCTCGCCTCTTCAAGCGGCTTAATCTTCTCCTCGAACTGCGGGCTGGAGCCGATCTCGGGCACGTCGTCGCCCGGCTGGATGAAGCCGGTCTCGCGCACCATCTCGGCCGGCGTCATGTTGGCCTGCGCGGCGAACTCCTGCGCCACCTTCTGCGGGTCGCGCGTCTCCTTCAGGAGGTCGTTGGCCCTGCGCGCGAGGTCCTGCGCGACGAGGTAGGAGCGGCGGTTGCGCAAGGAGACGAGCAACTCCGGCTTCGCGTCCTCGAACGTCTTCGGCACGGCGGGGCCACGGCGGAAGATGTAGTAGGCGTTGCCGGCCTTCAGGGGGTCGCCGACCTGCCCCTCCTGCATGTCGAGCGTGTTCTGCAAAAGGTCGTTAACGCCGCCGCCCGCCGCCGCGCTCGGCTTGCGGTTCGGGTTGCGCTTGACGGGGTTGGCGATCCAGCCGCCCTCCTTCGCCGTCGAGGGGTCTTCGGAGTTGCCGCGCGCCTGCTCGGCGAAATCCTCTTCAGACGCCGTCAGGTCTTCCTTGCGGATGCGCCCGACGAGCTGCGTCGCCTTGTTCAGAACGTCCTGGTCGAGCTCGGGGCGCGCGACCTTCAGCACGATCTGCTGGACGCGGACGCCGGCCATCTTGTTCTCCGGTTTGAGCGAGTCGTACTCCTTGCGCAGCTCCTCGTCGGGGATGTTGATCTTCTGCCCGACCTTCTCCTGATTGACGAAGACGTAGCGGATCTTCTTCTGCTCTTCGAGGAAGCGGTAGTCGGTCTTGTGCGCGTCGAAGTACTGGCGCAGGTCCTCGTCGGAAGGGTTGATCTTCTTCGCCACGTCCTCGGGGGTGACGGCGACGTAGGAGAGGTCGAACTCGGTGAACTCGCGGTCGTACTGGTCGCGGACTTCCGCTTCGGAGATTTGCGCGCCGGCCGAGACGAACGCCTGGAGCTTCTGCTGGGCGAGCGCGTCGCGGACGCTCTGCTCGAAGAGGGCGACGCTGCCGTAGTTGCGCACGACGTAGTCCTTGTAGAGCTTCACGTCGAACTTCCCCGTCGCGGGGTCGCTGAACTGGCGGGCGATCTCGTCGCGCACCTCCTCGTCGGAGGCGCCGAAGCCGAGGCGGCGCGCCTCCTGGAGCGAGACGCGGCTGTTGATGGCCTGGTCGAGGAGGCGGTCGCTCGTCATCCCGATCTGCGCGAGGCTGAACTGGCCGTTGAACCGCGCTTCGAACTTCTTCTTGAGGAGCGTGAAGTCGGCGACGGTCACCTCGTCGCCCGCGACCTTGGCGAGCACTTCGCGGCTCTTGAAGGGATTGGCGTTGACCGCGTTCGGGCGGTTGTAGACGCCGGCGACGACCATGCCGAGCACCATCAGGAACGCGAAAAAGCCGATGACGTATTTCCGCGTCCGCTCCATGCGTGTGAAAAACTTGAGCATTGCTTGAATACCTTCTCTGTAAACGAGGCGTTTCGGATTCGGACTTCCAAGGGGGCGCGGGGCGCGTAGGACAGGCACCGGGCGCGCCCCGCAAAAGGCGGATTGTATCCGACGCCGCGCGCGCCGCGCAAACAGCGGGGCAGTGAGCAGTGAGCAGTAGAAGGCTCATATTCCTGGAAGTCCGGATTAAGCCCGCTTCGCTGTCGGCGCGGAGCGACTGCTCACCGCTCACTGCTCACTGCTCACCTCCTATGCTATCCTTCCCCGCATCATGGATTATCCGTTGTGGGCGTGGGCGGGATTCGGCCTCTTCATCCTGCTGATGCTGGCGCTCGACCTGGGGGTGCTCAATCGGAAGGCGCACGCGGTCACCTACCGCGAGGCGACCGCGTGGAGCGTCGTCTGGGTGACGCTGGCGCTGCTCTTCGCCGGCATCGTCTTCTGGAAGACGGACCGGCAGACGGGGCTGGAGTTTTTGACCGGCTACGTCATCGAGCTATCGCTCTCGGTCGATAACCTCTTCGTCTTCCTGCTCATCTTCTCCTACTTCAAGGTGCCGGCGAAGTATCAGCACCGCGTCCTCTTCTGGGGCGTGCTCGGCGCGCTGGTGATGAGGATGACGATGATCGGCATCGGCGCCACGCTCGTCGAGCGCTTCCACTGGATTCTCTACCTCTTCGGCGCCTTCCTCATC
>CAXTSK010000763.1:0-2470 GCA_964246655.1 uncultured Pyrinomonadaceae bacterium | reverse complement strand
GACCGATATATCAGAAAGAACTTGCCTGTGCCATTCTCATAAGGTCTGATTTAGTTGATTGACTGTGACTGCAACGGAATTAACCACAGAGACATAGAGACACAGCTTTCTGCATTAGCTGTGTTCCTGGCTGTGTCTCTGTGTCTCTGTGGTTAATTCCCAGCTCTTGGCTTCGAGGGCGAACTGTGCGCGATCCTGCTCGCCCAACTCAGCTATCTTCGACATGACGAAGTCCGCGATCTCTTTATACGTGCGGACGGAGTCGCGCCGCTCGTAGAAGTCCGAGAGGTCGAGCACGGGGCCGAAGCGGACGCGCACCGCTTCGCCGCCGCGCCAGTTGCCGAGCACCTGCTTCGGGAGGTCGTTGCCGAGTCCCGCGATGAAGACCGGGACGACCTGCGGGCGCGCGTCCTTAATCAGCCTGCCGACGCCGGGTTGCGGGCGGAGGTATGAATAAGGGTCGGCGCCCTTGTTGCGCGTGCCCTCGGGGTGGAAGCCGATGACGTTGCCCGCGCCCTCGCGGCACAGGTGCGCGAGGAGCCGCATCGAGAATTTGTCGAACTCGCGCTGCTCCGTCTTCGGGTTGTCGCCGCCCGCGAAGAAGGGCGGGAACATCGACCACCAGCCCATCACGAGGTTGACGAGGAGGCCGCCCGCCGTGTCGTAGAAGAAGCGACCGCGCACGGGGAAGAAGAGCTGCTTGCGCCACTTCGTCCGGCGGAAGAGGACGGTCGAGACGACGTACATGTCGAAGAAGGAGCGGTGGTTGGCGACGAGGAGCAGCGGGCGGGAGCGTTCCGCGGCCTCGACGTGTTCGAGCCCGCTCACGCGCATCAGGTTGTAGGTCGAGAACTGAATCCAGCCCGCGCCGAGCGTCCGCTGGCAGAACGTCCAGAGGCGCTTCCAGGCGCCCCGGTTCATCCGCCACGTCAGGCGGAACGCGAAGCGCTCGAACGGCGAGAGCACGGCCAACTCCTCGGCCGTCGGCGCGGGGGCGGTCGTCTCCGCGGGTCGGATTGCCTCTTCGCTCGTCTCCATCTGAACCTTCATCGTGGAAGGGTCAAAGTTAATCGACTGAGGCGACACGCGCAAGCGGTGAGCGCGCCGATATTCAGCATCCCCGAAGGGGAGGCAGCTAATAGCCGGGGGCAGAGCGAACGACAGTGAGCGCCGCCCCCGGAATACGACGGTAAAAGAATCCGACCCTGAAAGGGTCGCACCGTGTGGCGGGGGGCGGCCCGTTCAGGGTGGGTTTTAGTTTGCCACTTGTCCCGGGGGTGGGGGGCCCCCCCCCCCCCCGCGCCGCCCCCCCCCCCGGCAATACGACGGAAAAAGAACCCGCCCCTGAACGGGCCGCCCCGGGCGACGCGGTGCGACCCTTTCAGGGTCGGATTTATTTTGCCACTTGTCCCGGGGGTGGCGCTCGCCTGCGGCTCGCTGACCCCCGGCTATTGCCTGCCTCCCCTTCGGGGATGTTCCAGCCTCGGCTGAATGTTCAGTCTATCGAGAAGTACTTCGCCTCCTCGTGGTGGACGATGATGGCGGAGGTGGACTGTTCGGGGATGAGCTGGAACTCCTCGCTCAGCTCGACGCCGATGAGTTCGGGGGTGAGCAGTTCGAAGAGCTTGCTCTGGTCTTCGAGGTCGGGGCAGGCCGGGTAGCCGAAGCTGAAGCGCGAGCCCTGGTAGCCCTGGTGAAAGAGTTTCGCAAGCTCCGCCGCGTCGCGGCCGGCGATGCCCAACTTCTCGCGGACGTGCTTGTGCCACAGTTCCGCCAGCGCCTCGGCCGCCTCGACCGAGAGGCCGTGGAAGAAGAGGTAGTCCGAGTAGTTGTCCGAGCGGAACAAGTCGTGCGCGTACTCGCTCGCGCGGCGGCCGACGGTGACGAGCTGGAAGGCGACCACGTCAACGCGCCCCGACTCCTTCGACGCGAAGAAGTCCGCGAGGCACAGGCGGCGCCCCGCGGGCTGGCGCGGGAAGGTGAAGCGCGTGCGCTCCGTCCGCTCGTCGTCGTGGTAGACGACGAGGTCGTTGCCTTCGGACTGGCAGGGGAAGTAGCCGTAGACGACCTGCGGGACGAGAAGGTTCTCGCGCTCCGAGTGGAGTTTTAAGTCATCGTAGACGGGTCGCACCTTCTCCGCGACGAAGGCGCGGTACTCCTCGGCCGACTTGCGCCCCTGCTTGAACTGCCACTGCCCCTTGAAGAGCGCCGTCTCGTTGACGAAGCGGAAGACGCTTTCGAGCGGGACGTGCTCGACCACGCGCGAGCCGTAGAAGGGCGGGCGCGGGATGGGCGCGCTGGGGTTTACGTCGGAGCGCTCGGTGTGCGACGCCGCCTCGCGCGACTTGAGCACGCCGCGCGGGCGCGCGCGGGCCGCACGCACGCCGAGTTTCGCGTCTTCACCGACAAGCTCCTCCGCGTCGTCGGCCACGTCTGTCGTCGAACCGTTCCCCGCCCCGGCCGCGGCCTT
>CAXTSK010000762.1:436-2474 GCA_964246655.1 uncultured Pyrinomonadaceae bacterium | reverse complement strand
ATGAATAGTAGCCTGCTCATATTCCTCTCGATCCTGCTGCTCGTCGCTGTGCTGGCGGCGCTCAACGCGGCGTCGTACGTGCGCGTCGAGCGGGAGACGGAGACGGAGCTTCTGCCCGACCGCTCGACTTTCAACTCGGGCGGGACGGGGACGCACGCGCTCTTCGAGTACCTGCGCGAGGGCGGCGCGGACGTTGTGCGCTGGGGGCGGCCGATGAACGCGCTCACGGGGCCGGAGAAGCCCGAGAGCCTCGTCGTCGTCGGGCCGACGCGCCACGTCGTCGAGCCGCGCGAGGCCGCCGCCATCATCGGCTGGGTCTCGGCCGGCGGCCGCCTCGTGCTCATCGACCGCGAGCCGAGCCCTTTGCTGCTCCCGCAGGTCGCGCGCTGGCGCGTCTTCGCGCAGGCGGTCGAGTTCCCCGACACCGACTCCGACCCTTACAACACAGAGAACGTGACGCGCGGCGTGCCGCTGCTCGCGCCCGCGCAGCCGACGGCGCTCACGCGCAACGTCTCGGAGGTGACGCGCTCGCGCTTCGCTTCGCGCCTGCAAATCTTCCGCACCGACGCGCCGCCGCCCGCCCGCGTCATCATCACCGGCCCACGCGCCGCACGCACACCGCCGCCCACGCCCGAAGAGGAAGACGGCTTCTGGAGTCCCGAAAGTGACGAGCCGCCGCCCGCGCCCAAGCCGCGCGGGGCGCCCGACAACGGCCCCGACACGCACGCGCCCTTAGTCCACATGGGCGACGGGCGCGAGGGCGAGGGCGCGCTCCTCGTCGATTACGCCTACGGGCGCGGGCGCATCGTTGTGCTCTCAGACCCTTACGTCGTCTCGAACGCGGGGCTCAACCGCGCCGACAATCTCTTCCTCGCCGCAAACGTCGTGACGGGCGGGCTCAAGGGGCGCGTCGCCTTCGACGAGTTCCACCAGGGCTACGGCGAGACGCAGAACCAGCTCTTCGCATACCTGCGCGGCACGCCCATCCTCTGGCTGTTCGGGCAAGGCGCGGTCGTGGCGCTGGCGCTCGTCTGGACGCGCGGACGCCGCTTCGCGCGCCCCGTCCCCGAGCCGCGCCCCGACCGCCGCTCGAAGCTCGAATTCGTCTCCTCGATGGCCGAGCTGCAACAGAGCGCGCGCGCCTATGACCTCGCGGTCGAGAACGTCTACCAGCGGACGCGCCGTGCGCTCGCACGCTACGCGGGACTGCCCGCGACGGCCACCCCGGCACAGATAGCCGAGCGCGTCGCCGCGCGTTCGGTCCGCGACCGCGCGGCGCTCGAAACGCTGCTGCGCGACTGCGAGGACGCGGCGGCGGGCGCCCCGATGAACGAGCGCCGCGCGCTCCGCCTCGTCCGCGAGTTGCGCGAGCTGGAACGCGACCTCCGCCTCCTCATGCGCTCGCGCGAAGTCCGGCAGGCCGCCGCGCGCCCGCGGGACTGACTTTAAAACTAGGCGCGGCCCGCCCGGCCGGGGTATCCTGTGCGACGCGCGCCGACCTCAAGTCCGGGAGAGAAGCAGGTGTTCCAGACGCACACGTTCCCCTGTCCGTACTGCAACGAGATCATCAACGACTCGATGCGCGAGTGCCGTTTCTGCCGCGCGCCCATCGACCCGCTGGCGGCGCGCGCGGCGGGCAAGTTGCAGGCCAAAGTCAACCAGGCATGCAGCGACGCGAGCTACACGGCGACGGCGGCCTACGTGATGTTGGCTTTCCTCGTGCTCGACGTACTCCCCATTCCGTTCATCCCCTTCTGGCTGGCCTACTTCCTCACCTTCTTCGCGGTCATCGCCATGGTCGTCCGCTGGCAGGCGAAGTTCGGCGGCCTCCAGACGCGCGATCCGGACTACAAGCGCGCCCTCTTCTCGCGCAACGTCGCCCTCGTGCTCTGGCTCGCCGCGATGCCCGTCTGGGTCGTGGGGAAAATCTTCGGCGCCGTCATCGTCGCCGTGCTCACGTCGCCACGCTCATGGCCGTTCATGTGAGGGGCGCGCTCTAACACTCTTTCCCGAAAGGTTAGTTCGGGCGGGGCCCGGG
>CAXTSK010000762.1:0-426 GCA_964246655.1 uncultured Pyrinomonadaceae bacterium | reverse complement strand
TCGTTGTTGGTTGGGCGGGGGGGGGGGCGGGGGCGCCCCCCCGCCACTTCTCCCAGATGCTTGAATACGTCACCTCAACCGTCGAGCACATCCGTAGCGAGTTAGCCAAGGTCATCGTCGGGCAGGACGCGGTGATCGAGCAGGTTTTGGTGGCGCTCCTCGCCGAGGGGCACGCGCTCGTCGAGGGCGTGCCGGGGACGGGGAAGACGCTGCTCGTCAAGACGCTCGCGCGCATCGTCGGCGCCGACTTCGGCCGCATCCAGTTCACGCCCGACCTCATGCCCTCCGACATCACGGGCACGAACGTCTTCAACACGGCGACCGCCAGCTTCTCCCTGCGCCGCGGGCCGGTCTTCACGGACGTGCTGCTCGCCGACGAGATCAACCGCACGCCGCCGAAGACGCAGGCCGCGCTCCTCGAAGCGA
>CAXTSK010000761.1:509-2474 GCA_964246655.1 uncultured Pyrinomonadaceae bacterium | reverse complement strand
GCTCATCGAAGACATCACCGACGAGACCGAGTCCGTCCAGGTCGCCGAGCGCGTGCAGAAGGAACTCTCAATCCCCTTCACCTTGAGCGGCCGCGAGGTCTTCACGACCGTCAGCATGGGCATCGCGCCCTCGGCCACCGGCTACGAGCGTGCCGAAGACATCCTGCGCGACGCCGACACCGCCATGTACCGCGCGAAGTCGCTCGGCAAGGCGCGTTACGAAATCTTCGACAAGGCGATGCACGCGCGCGCCATCAACCTCCTCCAGATGGAGACTGACATGCGCCGCGCGTTGGAGCGCGAGGAGTTCGTCCTCCACTACCAGCCCATCGTCGCGCTCGAAAACTTCCGCCTGCGCGGCTTCGAGGCGCTGGTGCGCTGGCAGCACCCGGAGCGCGGCTTCATCTCGCCGATGGACTTCATCCCCGTCGCCGAGGAGACGGGGATGATCGTCCCGCTCGGCGAGTGGGTCATGCGCGAGGCGTGCCGGCAGATGCACGGCTGGCAGAAGATGTTCCCGCTCGAACACCCGCTCTTCATCACGGTGAACCTGTCGAGCAAGCAGTTCAGCCAGAACTCGCTCATCAGCACCTTCGCCATGATTCTCCAGGAGACTAAGGTCAAGCCGCAGTCGGTGAAGTTGGAGATCACCGAGTCGGTCGTCATGGAGAACATCGACACGGCGACCGAGATGCTTCGCCAGCTCCGGAGCCTCGGCGTGCAGCTCGCCATCGACGACTTCGGGACGGGCTATTCGTCTCTGAGCTACCTGCACCGCTTCCCCATCGACACGCTGAAGATCGACCGCTCGTTCGTCACCCGCATGTCGGAGAACAACGAGAACGTCGAGATCGTCCGCACCATCGTCGTGCTCGCGCAGAACCTCGGCATGGACGTGGTGGCCGAGGGCGTCGAGACGAACGAGCAGCTCGTGATCCTCCAGAAGCTCGGGTGCGAGAACGGGCAAGGCTACTTCTTCTCGAAGCCGGTCAACTCGGACGGCGCCGAGAAGATCATCGCCGAGACCTACGGCGCGCTCACCACGCCCGCCCGCGCGATGAACCCGCAGCAGAACGGCAAGCGCGTCTTCGTCGCTTAGCAGCTACCGCGAAAGACAATAAACACAGAGGCACAGAGACACAGCTTGTTGCTTTATAACTTCAAGCTGTGTCTCTGTGCCTCTGTGTCTCTGTGTCGAAGCGCAGCATCACTTCCCTGCCGGCTCGATGATGACGGTCTCGCCCGCCGCGCCGCGCGCGTGTAAATCGGTCGCGAGCCGCGCGGCCTCCTCGCGCGTCTCGTAGAGGCCGCTGCGCACCTGGAAGCGGAACCGCGTCGCCTCTTGCGCCTCGACCACGCGCGCCTCGAACCCCGCCGCCCGCAGGCGCGACACCACCTCGTTCGCCTGCGACACTTCCGCGAACGCGCCGACCTGCACCGAGTACGACCCGGCCTCGTCCGGCGCGGCGGTCACGTTCTTCACCTCAGCCGTCGCAAAGGGAGTCGCGTCCGCCGCCGGCCTCGGAGGCGAGGAGGCCGCGTGCGCTTCCTCCGGCGTCGCCGCCGTCCGGTTCGTCGCCTCGTTCCTGAAAGCCTCTTCCTCAGACGCGCCGCCGCGCCGTCCCATCCGACTGAAGAAGAACAGCGCGAGCCCGAAGGCCACGACTATCAGCAGCAGCCACGCGGGCGCGAGCCTCAGCACGCGACGCCCGACCGCGTAGCCGTCGTACTCGCCCGCCCGCCGCGCGGACTGGTTGCCGCCCAGGCTCTCGCCGCACGCAGGGCACGCGGGCGCAGTGTCATCGATGTTCTTCTCTCCGCAGTGAGGACAGGTCAGGTTCATAAGCTCACACGTCGAGGTAACATGGCAGTAGCCTGACCGTGAGGGAGGGCGTCGCCCCCGTCGTGGGGCTGTTTGATGAAAGACGGCCGCCCGCCCCGCCCGGGGGGGGGGGTCGGGCGGCG
>CAXTSK010000761.1:0-499 GCA_964246655.1 uncultured Pyrinomonadaceae bacterium | reverse complement strand
CCCTCCCTCACGGTCGGGCTGCTGCTTCGTCGTAGTTCAGGGAACCAGGATTATCTTGCCGTGCGCGCCGGGCTTCAAGACCTCTTCGTGCGCGCGCGCGGCTTCCGCGAGCGGCAGCTCGCGCCCGACCACGGGGCGCAGCGTCCCCGCTTCGAGCCCCGCGCCGAGCGCCGCGTGGATGCTCTGTAGCTCCTGCGGCGACGCGTTGAAGAGCGTCATCCCTAAGATGGCTGCGTCGCGCGTCATCGCCTGCCGCGGGTTGATCTCGACCGTCCCGCGCGAGCCGATGACGACCACGCGCCCGCCTTTCGCCAGCACGCCGAGGTCTTTATCGAGATTGACATTGGCAAGCATCTCAAGAATCACGTCCACGCCGCGCCCGCCCGTCAGACGCCCGAGCTGTTCGAGGTAGTCAGGCGCGCGATGGTCTAGCACCTCGTGCGCGCCCTGTTCGGCGACGAGCCTGCGCCCCTCCTCCGTCCCCGCCGTGCCCACGACG
>CAXTSK010000760.1:0-2474 GCA_964246655.1 uncultured Pyrinomonadaceae bacterium | reverse complement strand
CGTCTGCATCCCACGCCCAAGCCTGGCTCGCCGCGGCCGCGAGGGAAGGGCAGGCCGCGCTCGAAGCGGGCGCGCGCCGCTTCAGCATGACCCTCGGCCGCGCGCTCGCGCTCGCACTCCTCCCGCGCCAGGCGCAATGGTCGCTTGACGAAGAGCGCGCCGCACGTGCCCCGGCCGCCGCACGCCGCTTCGCTCTTAACGGCATCGACCTCGTCAACGACCACGCCGACTCGGCCGCGCTGCTGGCAGAATAATTTTTTGGCGAGGATAAAAACATTAATCACAGAGACACAGCTCAGAACACAGCTTGACGCCTTCAGCTGTGTCTCTGTGTCTCTGTGGTTTTAAATTCTCTTGAGGAGAGTATGAAGATTAAGCGTGGATTCGCGAGCGACAACAACGCGGGCGTGCACCCGCTCGTGTGGAACGCGCTGCGCTCGGCCGACCGGGGGCATGCGGTGGCCTACGGCGGCGACGCGTACACGGAGACGGCCGTCCGGCTCTTCCGCGAGCGCTTCGGCGAACGCGCGCAAGCCTTCTTCGTCTTCGGCGGGACGGGCGCGAACGTCTCCGCGCTCGCCGCCATCACGAGACCCTTTCAGGCCGTCGTCTGTGCAGAGTCGGCGCACATCAACGTGGACGAGTGCGGCGCGCCGGAGCGTTTCACGGGCTGCAAGCTCATAGACCTCCCGACGCCCGATGGCAAACTCAGGCCCGAGCAGGTCGAGCCCCTGCTCGCGCAGCTCGGCGACCAGCACCACGTGCAGCCGCGCGTCATCTCCGTCTCGCAGGCGACCGAGCTGGGGACGGTCTACACGGCCGGGGAGCTGAAGCGGCTCGCCGGGTTCGCGCACGAACGGGGAATGTTGCTACACCTCGACGGGGCGCGGCTGGCGAACGCGGCGGCGCACCTGAACGTGTCTTTGCAAGAGTTGACGGCCGACGCGGGCGTGGACGTTTTGAGCTTCGGCGGGACGAAGAACGGGATGATGTACGGCGAGGCCGTCGTCTTCTTCGACCCGCGCTTAGCCGAAGAGTTCAAGTTCATACGTAAGCAGTTCGCGCAGCTGCCTACGAAGATGCGCTTCGTCGCCGCGCAGTTCACGGCGCTCCTCGGCGAAGACCTCTGGCGCCGGACGGCGGAGCACGCGAACCGGATGGCGCAGGTGCTCGCCGAAGAGCTGCGCACGATCCCGCAGGCGCACATCACGCAGCCCGTCGAGTCGAACGCCGTCTTCACACTCCTCCCGCGCGACGCGGTGGCGCGCATGCGGGAGCGCTACTTCTTCTACGTCTGGAACGAGCAGACCTCCGAGGTGCGCCTCATGTGCTCCTTCGACACGACCGACGAGGACGTGTCGGAGTTGGCGGCGGTCATCAGGGAGGCGGTGAATTGAAACGATGAAGTAGGAACGCTGAACTGAAGGCATCTGGTCTTCAGTTCAGCGTTCCTACTTCATCGTTTCGTCACGGCGTCGTGTCGGAGAGGTTCGACTTGTACTTGGTGTTGGTGGCGCGGTCGTTCAGCTCGATGTAGACGTAGCTCGGCGGGACGACCGTCTCTTCGAGCGCGAACCAGATGGAGTTGAGGTCGTCGGGCTTGCCCAGGGCGCAGAAGCCGTAGAGGCGCTTGCCCTGCTGGTCGTAAATGTCCACCCACGTGCGCGAGGACTTCGCGTTCTGGCCGCAGGGCGGCAGGTTGGGCGCGGCGGCGAACATGTCGGCCGGGTACGCCGAAGAGTTATCCACGCCGAAGCTGTAGCGCACGTAGTCCTTGCCGCTCGACTGGAAGTACTCAAGGGTTTTCAGGTAGAGGACGGGGTTGGGCAGAACGCGCGGGGCGGAGGCCGTCGGGGCCGCGTGACCCGTGAGACAGAACAGAGCCAGACCGGCCAGGAGCGTCCTGGTCAACCACAAGCTGCGGAGCCTCATCTTCGTAGTTCCTCCGGGGGTCGTCGAGGCTGTTGGAGCGGCGCGCATTGAATCACTTTCCGCCCCGCCGCACAAGGGTTTTTAAGAGCGGCTTCAGTCGGGATATTCGTCCGAGCCCTGCACCCAGAGGAAGGACTGCACGTCGATCATGTCGCGCGGGCCTAAGTGATGCTGGTCGTGCCGCACCAGCTCGGCCAGCTCCAGCAGGCTCGCGTAGGTCTCCCAGTTGGGGCGCGAGCGGTATTCGAAGTCGAAGCCGTACTTCGCGGCCGCGGCGCGCGTGACCGTCGGCTTGAGGAAGATGTGCGTGCGGGGCTGCGCGAGGAAGCCCCAGACCGTCACCATCGGCCACGTCAGCACGCGCGTCTGACGGCGCGGGAGTCCGGCGACCGCCTCGACCCAGTTGTTGAAGCGCCGCTCAAGTTTGCCCCCGCCGTGCAGCAGCTCGTAGAGTGCTTCGGCGAAGGCGCGCGCGCCCGGCTCGGACTTGACGGCGTCGCGCAGCGCCATCTTCTCGAACGAGAAGATCATGCTGTGGCGCT
>CAXTSK010000759.1:0-2475 GCA_964246655.1 uncultured Pyrinomonadaceae bacterium | reverse complement strand
AGCGAGCCGGGCCGCGGCTCGACCTTCTATCTTGAGTTGCCGAAAGCGGGCGGCGCCCCGGAATCGGCTTTACCGGTCGTTGCGAACACGCCGCCGGACTGAGTAATGAGAATCCTTCACGTCGAAGACAACCCACTTGACGCAGACCTGACTCGCCGCCGGTTGGCCGAGACCGCGCCGCACTTCCGGCTGGAACAGGTCGCCACGTACGACGGTGCGCTCGCGCGGCTCGGCCGGCTCGACGCCGAGCCGCTCGACCTGTTGCTAACGGACATGCGCCTTCCCGACGGCGACGGGCTCTCGCTCCTCATCCACGTCCGCGAGCGCGACCTGCCGCTGGCCGTCGTCGTCGTCACGGGGTCGGGCGACGACGAGACTGCCGTCGCTGCGCTCAAGGCGGGCGCCGATGATTACGTGGTCAAGAATAAAGACTACCTGGAGCGCCTTTCCCTTACGATGGAGAGCGCGCTCAGCCGTCACCGCGCCGACGCGGCGCGCCGCGCACGGCCGCTGAAGGTGCTCTACGCCGAACACGACCCGTCCGACGTTGAACTGACGCGCGGCCACTTCGCCCGGCACGCCGGCCACATTCATCTCGACATCGTCTCCAACAGCACGGAAATACTCAAACGGCTCCTGCATCAAAACGGGCGGGACGAGTACCAAGTCGTCCTGCTCGACTACTCACTGCCCGGCCTCGACGCGCTGGACTTGCTGAAAGAGCTACGGCTGACTCACGGGTCGGACGTTCCCGTCGTCTTGGTCACCCGCCGGGGCGACGAGGAGGTGGCGCTTCAGGCGCTCAAGCTTGGGGCGTCGAGCTACGCGGTGAAGAACCCGGGCTACCTGCACAAACTGCCCGTCGAGTTGGAGAACGCGCACGTCCGCGCCGAGTTGGCGCGCCGCGAGAAGACGCTCGGACAGACCCAGGAGCTTAACAGGCGGATCATCGAAAGCAGCAACGATTGCATCAAGGTCTTAGACCTGGAGGGCCGCCTGCTGTACGTGAACCCGAACGGTCAAAAGGCTCTGGAGATATGTGACATCGACGCTTACCTGCACGCCCCGTGGCTGGACTTCTGGGAAGGCGAGGGCCGCGAGGCGGCCGCCGAGGCGTTGGCCCGCGCGAAGGCCGGTGAGAAGGGCAGTTTCAGAGGGTACTGTCCCACCGCGCTCGGCACGCCCAAATGGTGGGACGTGGTGGTCACCCCGATCACAGACCCGCGCGGTCAAGTCGTGCAGTTGCTCGCCGTCTCGCGCGACATCACCGAGCACAAGTCGGCCGAGGAGGCGCTCAGGGAGAGCGAGGAGCGGAACCGTGCCATCCTCAAGGCCATCCCCGACCTGATGTTCCTTCAGAGCAAGGAGGGCGTCTACCTCGACCACCACCCGCAAGACCCGAGCGCGTTCTTCGTGCCGCCCGAGCACTTTATCGGGAAGAGCGTGTGGGACGTGCTGCCCCCTGAACTCGCCGCCCGGTTCCAAACCTCCTTCGAGCGGGCGCTTGAGACCGGCGAGACGCAGGTGCACGAGTACTCCCTGCCGATGCCGGACGGCACACGCTGGTACGAGGCCCGCATCGCCCGATGTGACGGCGACAGGCTGCTCAGCGTGGTGCGCGACATCACCGAGCGCAAGCGGGCCGAAGCCGCGCTCAGGGAGAACGAGAATCAGGTTCGCCTGTTCGTGGAGCACACGCCGGTGGCGGTTGCCATGTTCGACCGCGAGATGCGCTACCTGATGACGAGCCGCCGCTGGCTCAAGGATAACAACCTCGGCGAGGAGGAGATCATCGAGCGCTGCCATTACGACCTTGTGCCCGACATCCCCGAGCGCTGGCGGGAGGGCCACCGGCGCTGCCTGGCCGGGGCGGTCGAGCGGTGCGAGGAGGATATGTTCCTCCACCCGGATGGGACGTTCGACTGGGTGCGTTGGGAAATCCGCCCCTGGTACAACGCGGGCGGCAAGATCGGCGGCATCATCATGTTCAGCGAGATGATCACCGAGCGCGTGCGCGCCGAGGAGGCGTTGCGCGCCAGCGAGGAGCGGTTCGCCAAGGCTTTTAAGTCCAACCCGCAGCCGATGTCGCTGACGACGCTCGAAGAGGGGCGCTACATAGACGTTAACAAAAGCTTCCTCGACATGAGCGGCTACGCGCGCGACGAAGTCGTCGGCCACACCTCGCTTGAGCTTCGCGCCTGGGAAGAGTCCGCCGACCGCGCACCCTTCGTCAGACAACTCAAGGAACATGGAGCAATTCATAACATGGAGTCGAACTTTCGCACGAAAAGCGATGCCTTCCGCGTGCTGCTCTCGTCGGCCGAGCTGATGGAGATCGACGGCCGGCAATGCATCCTCACCACGTCGAGCGACATCACCGAGCGCAAGCGCGCCGAGGAGGACTTGCTGCGGCTCACCGTCCGCCTCTTCAATTTGCAGGACGATGAGCGGCGGCGCATCGCCCGCGAGTTGCAC
>CAXTSK010000758.1:0-2476 GCA_964246655.1 uncultured Pyrinomonadaceae bacterium | reverse complement strand
CTCTACGAGTTCGCTTGGCGGCGCGCGCGGCGGGCGCGACCTCGACACGACCGTTGTTGAAGGGCTCGACGCGGCGCGCGCCGAAGTGGAGCGGGCCTTCGCGCGCGCCGTCCGCCGCGAGCTTTCGCGTGCGCTCTTCCCGCTCGACGCGGCGCTCGGCTTCCCGGCCGCCGCCTTCGTGCTCGAATGGTTCCGCGCGGCGAAGGCCCGCGCCGGCCGAGACGGCCTTTCAAAGTTGAGCGCATAACGCATGAGAAGACTGAACGTCGCCATGATCGGCCACCGCTTCATGGGCAAGGCGCACAGCAACGCCTGGCGCCAGGTGGGCCGCTTCTTCGAGACGCCCTTCGAGCCCGTCCTGAAAATCGTCTGCGGCCGCGACCCCGCGGGGGTCGAGCACACCGCGCGTCAATTCGGTTGGGAAGAGTCTTCCGTCTCCTGGCAAGAGGTGGTCGCGCGGCCCGACATCGACGTGGTGGACATCTGCACGCCGGGCGACACGCACGCCGACATCGCCGTCGCCGCCGCCCGCGCGGGCAAGCACGTCCTCTGCGAGAAGCCGCTTGCCAACAACGTGGCCGACGCCGAACGGATGCTCGAAGCGGTTGCAGCGGCCGGCGTCGCGCACATGGTCTGCCACAACTACCGGCGCGTCCCGGCCGTCGCGCTCGCGAAGCGCTTGATTGAGGAGGGGAGGCTCGGGCGTCTCTACCACTTCCGCGGCGTCTACTTGCAGGACTGGATCGTCGATCCGCAGTTCCCGCGCGTGTGGCGCCTTGAGAAGTCGAAGGCCGGCTCGGGCGCTTTGGGCGACATCGCCTCGCACTCGATAGACCTCGCACGCTACCTCATCGGCGAAATCACGGAGGTCGCGGGCCACCTTCAGACCTTCATCACGGAGCGGCCGCTGCCCGGCTCGGGCGAGCCGGCGCCGGTCGATGTTGACGACGCCGCGCTCTCGCTCCTCAAGTTCGAGGTCGGGGCCGTCGGCACGGTCGAGGCCACGCGCTTCGCGCTGGGGAGGAGGAACTACAACAGCTTCGAGATCAACGGGAGCAAGGGGAGCCTCGCCTTCAACCTTGAGCGGATGAACGAGCTGGAACTGTACGTCGAGGAAGGGCCGGAGAGCGGCTTCCGCACGGTGCAGGTGACGGACACGCAGCACCCTTACATGCAAGGCTGGTGGCCGCCCGGACACATCATTGGCTACGAGCACACCTTCACACACACCGTGCTCGACTTCCTGCTGGCGATAGACGAAGGGCGGACGCCCTCGCCGAGTTTCGAGGACGGGGTGAGGAATCAGAAGGTGCTCGACGCCGTCGAGCGCGCCGCCGCTTCGCGCAGTTGGGAGAAGGTCTGAACGACATGAAAGTCCTTCTCCTCGGCCACGACGAGGTCGCCGCGCTGCTCCCGATGGGCGAGTGCATCGGGCTCATGCGTGACGCGCTGGTCGCGCTCGCCGAAGGGCGGGTGCATCAGCCGCTACGCAACATCATGCGCCCGCACGGCGCACGGGGGCTGTTGGGACTCATGCCCGCGTACTCTTCCGTCCCGCGCCCCCTCTTCGGCCTGAAGGCCATCTGCGTCTTCCCCGACAACGCGGCGCGCGGCCTCGACTCACACCAGGGGGCGGTGTTGCTCTTCAGCGCGGAGACGGGCGAGCCTTTGGCCTTCGTCAACGCGTCGGCGTTGACGGCCGTGCGTACGGCCGCCGTCTCGGGCGCGGCGACGCGCGCTCTCGCGCGGGACGACGCGGGCGACCTGTGTATAGTCGGCGCGGGCGTGCAGGCGCGCTCGCACGTCGAGGCGTTGGCCCACGCGCGACCCTTAAGGCGCTGCCGCGTGGCGGGCCGCAACTTCGAGCGCGCGCGCCTGCTCGCCGAAGAGTTGAGGGGTGCTTACGCGTTCCCCGTCGAGGCGGTCGAGACAATCGAGGAGGCGGTGCGCGGCGCGGACTTAATCGTGACGGCGACGAACTCCGCCGAGCCGGTCGTGCGGCGCGAGTGGGTCTCGGACGGCGCGCACATCAACGCCGTCGGCGCCTGCGCGCCGAACGCGCGCGAGCTGGACGCGGCCACGGTCGCCGCGTCGAGCCTGTTCGTGGACTGCGTCGAATCGACGGTCAACGAGTCCGGCGACTACCTGCTCGCGGCGCGCGAAGGCATGGTCGGCCCCGAACACATTCGCGCGGAGCTGGGCGAGGTGCTGGCGGGGACGAAGCCGGGCCGGTCTTCCCCGAACGAGATCACGCTACGACAAGTGTCAGGAGACGGGCGCGGGCAACCGGGTGAGTTTCTGAAGAGGCACGTGCCTTAACGAAAGGTGACGTTCATGCTGCCGACGCTCGACGACATCAAAGAGGCGCGCCGTCGCATCGGCGGCGCGGCGATCAGGACGCCGCTCGTGCGGCTGAATGTCTTCGACGCGCCCGCCGAGATTTATCTCAAGCTTGAGAACCTACAGCCCATCGGCT
>CAXTSK010000757.1:0-2499 GCA_964246655.1 uncultured Pyrinomonadaceae bacterium | reverse complement strand
CGCGCACTCGGGCGGCGGCGCGGTCGACCGCGAAGCGCCACACGCCCGGGCGCGGCAGCGAGTCGCCCGGGCGCGCACGCGCCCCGACGGGCCAGACGAGCGCGGCGGCCAAGAGCAGGAGCCCGGCCGGAAGACCCTTCCAGAGTTTCATTGTGCCGCCATTGTACAGCCACCGGCCGCACATAAGTAAAGCGGTTTTCTTTAGCCGCGTGATAAGCTTTCGCACGCGCCGGTTCTTAAAGCGGCGGAGGTTTGGATGGCGACGCTCCTTCTGATGTGCGGCCTGCCGGGCTCGGGCAAGACGATGCTCGCGAAGCGGTTGGAGCGCGAGCGCGACGCGCTGCGCCTGACGCCCGACGAGTGGATCGCGCGCCTCTTCGGACAACACTTGACGCCGCCCGCGCTCGACTGGTGCCGCGACCCCGTGGAGTCCATCCAGTGGGAGGTGGCCGAGCGCGCCCTCCGGCTCGGCGTCAACGTCATCCTCGACTTCGGCTTCTGGTCGCGTGCCGAGCGCGAAGAGTTCCGCGCGCGGGCCGCCGCGCTCGGCGCAGGCTCCGAAGTTCACTTCCTCGACGTGCCGCGCGAGGAGTTATCAGCGCGGGTCGCGGCGCGCAATACGGAGCCGCCTCCGGGCACCTTCCGCGTCACGGAGGCGCAGCTCGACGCGTGGTGGAAGGTCTTCGAGCCGCCGAGTGAAGACGAGCTGCGGCCGAGGTCTGAACAGACGTGAGGAAGGCTTACCTCTGATTTAACACAGAGACACGGCTTGGAGCGATACCCCGCATCAAGCCGTGTCTCCGTGTCTCTGTGTTGAAAGTTCTCCCGCTATCCGCCCGAACTGCCTACTGCCATCTGCCTACCACTTTCTCCTCCCAACGTCGGACGTTCACGCCCTTGCATACCTTTCACCTCTCCGGCGAATGTTTGAATCAAATCCACCTCGCACTTTAAAGAGGAACGCGGCGACCGCGTGCACGGCCGCCGCGTCCGGCGCGCCCGGCCCGGGGGCTGTCCCCAGGAACAGCAGCCCCTACGACGCGAAAAGGCCGGGCGCGATGTCGAGCGCGCCAACGCCGACGCGGCAGGAGAGACTCAACAACGCGCGTTCGTCATCCCCTCGGCTCTCGACCCGGCTCAATCGTGGCGCAGCGCCACCAGAGGGTTGACGCGGGCCGCGCGGCGCGCGGGGATGTAGCAGGCCAGCAGGGCGACGGCGATCAGCAGCAACGGCACTCCGACGAAGGTGACGAAGTCGGTCGTGCCCACGCCGAGCAGCAGGCTCTCCAGCACGCGCGTCATCGCGAACGCGCCCGCCAGGCCCAGCGCGATCCCGACCAAAGCCATCCGCATCCCCTGCCCCACGACCAGCCGCACCACGTCGCGCAGCGCGGCGCCGAGCGCCATGCGGATGCCGATCTCGCGCGTGCGCTGGCTGACGGTGTAGGTCATCACGCTGTAGAGACCCATCGTCGCCAGCACCAGCGCCAGCACGCCGAACGTCGAGGCCATCCCCGCCGCCACGCGCGGCGCCCAGTAGGCCAACGACAAATTCTCCTCCGCCAGCATCACGCCGAAGACCGGCAGCCGCGCGTCCATCAGCGCGACCTCGCCGCGCGCGCGCTCGACCAAACCTTTTAAGTCGCCGGCCGACTGCGCGCCGACCAGCAGAGTCATCCGCGCGCGCGGGTGCTGGTAGACGGGCAGGAACATGTAGATTTGGTGATCCTGATAAAGCGAGTCGTAGTGCCCGTCCTGCGCGATCCCGACGATCTCCATCAACGGCGTGCCCTCGGCGAAGCGGAAGCGCTTCCCCAACGCCTCCTCCTCGCCGCCGTAGAAGCTGCGCGCGAACGCCTGATTGACGACGACGACGCGCGGCGCGTTCACGTCGTCGCGGTCTGTAAAGTCGCGCCCGCGCACGAGGGGCATCCGCAGCGTGTCGAAGTACTTCGGCGTCACGAGACTGCACTCGGAGATGACGCCCTGGTTCGGCGGCGGGTCGATCTCGCCCTCCTTCACGACGGGGCCGCGCGACTGCCGACTGTCCATGAGCGGCATCTCGCTGGCGAACGCCGCCGAGCGCACGCCGGGCAAAGCCTCGACGCGGCGCTGTAGCTCCGGGAAGAAGCGCAGCGTGGACGGCTGGTCGTAGGCCAGCAGGTCGAGGTTGAGCATCATCGTGACGAGGTTCTCGCTCCGGAAGCCCGGGTCGGTCTGCCTGACCATGCCCAGGCTGCGGATGAACAACCCCGCGCAGATGAGTATGACGAGAGAGATCGTGACCTGCGCGACCACCAGCACGCCGCGCAGGTTCCAGCGGCGCCGGCCGTACGACGGATTCGCCACGCCGCCCTTGATGACGTTGACGAGGTCGCTGCGCGAAGCCAGAAGGGCCGGGGCCAGCCCGAACATCACGCCCGTCAACAACGAGACCGCCAGCATCCATTTCAGCACGTACGCGTCGGGCGCGAGGTCGAAGTTGGCCGGGTACGGAAC
>CAXTSK010000756.1:0-2507 GCA_964246655.1 uncultured Pyrinomonadaceae bacterium | reverse complement strand
CGACGCTCTCCGACGACCCGACGCGCCCGCGCGCGGGCGGGCGCGTCGTGGCACATCGCTTTCGCCTCCGGGCCCCGCTCGTCGCGGCGTTGTGCGAACTCGGACTACGGGACGGGGCGACGCTCTACATGACGCTGCTCGCGGGTTACTTCGCGCTGCTGCACCTGTACACGGGCGAGGACGACTTGGTCGTCGGCACTCCCGTCTCGGGCCGTCGTCGCGTCGAGAGCGAGGGGTTGATAGGCTGCTTCGTCAACACTCTGGCCCTGCGCGTCGATGCGGGCGGCGGGGCCACGTTCGGCGAGTTATTGAGAAGGGTGCGCGAGGCTGTGCTCGGCGCGGAGGCCAACTCCGAGATTCCCTTCGAGGCGGTCGAGGCCGAGGCGCGACGCGGCGGGCGCGTGTGGCCGCTCTTTAACGACTGGTTCGTCTTGCAGCAGTCGGCGGGCGCCATCGGAGAGTGGCGCGTGCCGGGCGGGCTGCGCGTGCGGCGCGAGAATGTCGAAGGCGGTTGGGCGCAGTTCGACGCGGCGCTCGCCGTGACGGAGGAGGAGGGCGGCGCGCTTGCGTGCGGGCTGACGTGCGGCGAGTGGGTGACGGACGCGGTGGGCGCACGCGAGATGGCGGGCCACTACGTCGAAGTCCTTGAGGCGGCGGCGCGCACAGGCGGCTCGGTCGGGATTCTTGAGGTGGAGTTGAGCGAACCGTCCGCGGGCGTCGAAGGCCGACTAACCGGAAGTGAGCGGCGATGGACGACAGAGGGTTACACCGTTTGAGCCGTAGCACGGCGGCCGAACCGCTCGTGGACGGGTGGGTCGCGTGGGCGCACGTCCTCGCGCCCGCGGCGGCGAGCCTCTACCTGCGCAACTATCAGGTCGGCCTCCTGGAGTCCTACCTGAAAGACCCGCAGACCCACGTCGAAGCATGCAAAGCCCCGCGGCTGCGCAGCGGTCGCTTCGTAGACATACCCGAGGAGAGAGCCCCCGAGGTCAGAGAACTTTTGGCCGACATCAAGTCGAAGCGCGGGCACAGCCTGCGATTCGCGAAGAGCCTCGTCGAATTCCAGGATCGCCTGTTGCGCGAGGCGAAGGGTTACAGCCTTGAGCCTTTCTACGCCGAGTTGCCGCCCGAACTGAGCGGCTACGTGGAACTGGTCTACGACTACAACGACCGCCCCATGATGCGCTTCTACGAGAGCCTGCTCTACGAGAGCGGCTACTACGACAAGGGTCTCCAGTCGCTGCGTCTCTTCCGGCAGCAGCGCGACGACCACGCGCGCCCCTTCTTCATGAACACCCCGCGCCTGCCCGCAGGTGGGGAGTTGCGTTGGGGCGTGCCCTTCGACAGCCCGCAGGTGGACGAACTCTTCCGCCTCGACTTCGACCCTAAGCCGCTCGGCCACGTGCGCGAGTTGCTTGGCCTGACCGCGTCCGACGACGAGTTGCTGCTGCCGCTGTTAGAGCAGGGCCGTCTCCCCGCGTGCGAAACGTATAACGGGGCGGGCGCGCGCATTCGCTACTTCGGCCACGCGTGCGTGCTGGTCGAATGGAAAGGGACTTCCGTCTTGACCGACCCGTGCCTCGGCCTGAGCCCCGCGGAGGGCGGCGTCGAGCGGTTCACTTACGAAGACCTGCCCCGGAAGATCGATTACGTCTTAATCACACACAACCACCACGACCACTTCTGCGTCGAGTCTCTGCTGCGCCTGCGCCACAGGATCGGCACCCTCGTCGTCCCGCGCTCGTCGGGCACCTTCTACGGCGACCTCTCGCTCAAACTGCTCGCGAGGAAGATGGGCTTCAAGAACGTGACCGAACTCGACACGCTCGAATCCATCGAAATCCCCGACGGGGAGATCGTCTCCGTCCCGTTCATGGGCGAGCACGCCGACCTGCCCCACGGTAAGACCGCGTACGTCCTGCGCGCGGGGGACAGCCGCGTTATGTTCGCGGCCGACTCCGACTGCCTCGACCTGCAAATGTACCGCCACGTCCGGCGCATCCTCGGGCCGATTCAGACGGTGTTCTTAGGGATGGAGTGCGTCGGCGCGCCGCTCTCCTGGAGTTGCGGGCCGTTCCTGCCGCGTCAGCCCGAGCGCGGCGTCAACCAGTCGCGCAGGTACAAGGGTTGCGACTCCGCCAGGGGCATGAGCCTGCTCGAAGCGGTCGGCGCGCGAAGGATTTTCATCTACGCGATGGGGCTCGAGCCGTGGCTCGAATACCTTCTGGGGTTGGCCTACACGCCGGAGGCGACGCAGATCGCGGAAGCGAACAGGCTCCTGAGCCGCGCGCGCGCGGAAGGCTTCCTTGAGGCGAGGCTTCTATCCGGCAAGTACGAACTCCACCTCCCGGAAGCGCCGGAGGACGACGGGCCGCGCGCCGCGCCTCCCGACGAACTGCCGCTTCGGAACTCAGACCTCGCCGCCACGCGGAGTCGGCGGCGGTCGGGCGAAGCGTCGGAACTGCAACTCGCGTACTGGCGGCAGCGCCTCGCGGGCGCGGCGCGTC
>CAXTSK010000755.1:0-2510 GCA_964246655.1 uncultured Pyrinomonadaceae bacterium | reverse complement strand
GTAATGCTTCCGGGCGCGCAAACGCCCCGCGTTCTGCACTAAGCGCAGCAGCCCCGGCATGCGCTCGACGAGCTTGAGGTACTGCCCGTGTCCGCCCCCCTTCCGACGCGCGCGCGCCTGCTCGCCCATCCAAGACCCGACGCTCTTCAACAGTCGCCGCGCATGCCCCTCACGCCCCTCGCCTTCCGGCTCGGCCTTCGCCCCGAAGCTCAGGCTCCCCATCCGCGTCTGCCGCATCAGTTCCGGCATGCAGTTGATGACGACGACCGTCTTCCCCGACCCTCCCCCACGCTTCAGCAGCTCAATCAAACGCGTCGCGTTCTCGCCGTCCGTCACGTGTATGACGAAGACAACCTCCGACCCCGACAAATCGCGCTCGACCGACGCCCACTCGCCCTCGGCCAGCGGCGCGCCGAGGTTGTACGCGCAGACGCTCAAGCCCGCCGCATACTTGCGGTTAATCTCTCCTTCGGCGCGCCGCAGCGGGCCGAGCAGACTTGAGCCGACGATGAGCGCGGTGACCTTCATGCGACGCCTTCGATGCGATCTTCGAGGTCGGAGAAGACTTCGCGGAGTCTTTCGACGACGGCGGCTTCGGCCTCCCAGAAGCCGCGCCCCTCGGCTTCGAGCAGGCGCGCGACGAGCGAGCGCGCCGAGTGCGGGTTAAGGCGCGAGAGGCGTTCCAGCATCTCCTCGTCGAGCACGTACGTGCGCGCCACCTCGTCGTAGACCCAGCCGTCCACGGCGTCGGCCGTCGCGCTCCAGCCGAAGGTGTTCGTGACGTGGCTCTCGATCTCGGCGACGCCGCGGAAGCCGTGGCCGAGCATCCCCTCGTACCACTTCGGGTTTAAAGTCTTCGCACGCGTCTCAAGCCTCACCATCTCCGGCAACGTGCGCACGCGCGCGTCGCGGCTCAAGGCATCTGAAAGATAGACGGCCGGACGCGCCTGCGCGTGTCGCTCGACCGCCTTCGAGACGCCGCCGAGGTATTCGAAGTAATGGTCAACGTCCGTGATGCCGATCTCGAAAGAGTCGACGTTCTGGTAGGCGGCCTCGACGGTTGAAAGTGCTCGGGCCAGAGCGCCGCGCGCCTCTCGCCCTTCGAGCGCGCGGCCCTGCGCGTCGCGGCCGTAGGCGAAACACTTGCGCGTGACAAAGAGGTCGCCCAAAGCGTCGGCGCTCTCCCACTGCGAGTCCATCACCATGAAGTTGACGTTCGTGCCGTAGCTGCCCGGCGCGTTCGAGAAGACTCGAAGCTGAGCCTCCTCAAGTGAACAACCCTCGTCAGTCACGCGTGCGCGAACGTTGGCGCGGACGGGATTCAACTCGTCGGGCTCGTCCAGCCCGGCCACGCAGCGCACGGCCTTGTCGAGCAGCATCATCGTCGCGCCGAACAGGTCGCGGAAGATGCCCGAGACGGTCATCACCACGTCCACGCGCGCGCGCCCGAGTTCTTCGAGCGGCACAGCCTCGACCTCCGTCACGCGATTCAGCGAATCACGCAACGGGCGCACGCCGAGCAGCCTGAGCGCCTGCGCCACGCCTTCGCCCTGCGTCTTGATGTTGTCCAAACCCCAGAGCACGAGCGCCATCGTGCGCGGCTGTCGGCCGTGCTCCGCGCGGTGTCGCGCGAGCAGAGTGTCCACGACCCGGCCCGCGCGCTCGTACGCCGCGTGCGAAGGGACTGCGTAAGGATTGACGGCGTGCGTGTTCCTCCCCGTCGGCAGGATGGACGGGTTCTGCACGATGTCCGCGCCCGGGCCGGGCTCGACGTACTCGCCGCGGAGCGCGCGCGCGAGCCCTTCAAGCTCGCCGTTCGTCCGAAGCTGCTCCCTTATCCTCCCGAGCAGCTCGAAGACCTTGAGCGACTCGGCGCGATCAACGCCCGACTCTTTTTGAAGAAGCTCACAGGCCGCCGCCGCGCCTTCTCCCAGAAACAGTTCGACGGCGGCACGCACCTCTTCGTCCACGCGCGCGCGCACGCGCCAGCCCTCTTCCGACTTATCGCCGACGAGTTGTTGATAAGAGCCGAGGCCGAGACCTTCCGAGACGAGGTCGTTGAGAGAGAGCGCGCCGCACTCGGGGCGGTCGAAGGAGGCGACGGCGCGCAAGAGGTCTGTGCACTCGCGCTCGCCCGCCGCGCGGCCGAAGACGTGCAGCCCCGTCGGTATTAGACGCTGCTCGACTTCCACCACCCGCTCCCACAGTTCGAGGACGCGGCGGTCTCTCTCTTCAACTGACTTTGTCATCGAAATAGCGGTCAGTACCGCCCGCGGTAGCGGGTGGTACTGACCGTATAGCCCCCGAGAATAACTCTTCAGTCAACAACCGCGGCAGCCGCACGTAACCGCCGCCGAGCGCGTCCGCGAGCGAGCGAGCCTCGCCGCCGTCCGTGAAACGGCTCTGCGTATCGACGACGACGGACGCGTCGCACGCGCGCGCGAGCGACGCGCCGAGCGACGCAATCTCCCGCCGAATCCGCTCCCTCCGCGACGCCGTGTCCCTATCAC
>CAXTSK010000754.1:0-2511 GCA_964246655.1 uncultured Pyrinomonadaceae bacterium | reverse complement strand
TTATTTGGCTTTAGCTGTGTCTCTGTGTCTTTGTGTCTCTGTGTTAGATGCCTCACGGCTATCCGCAACCCGCAAACGACAATAGGCCGCTCCCCGTCCCGACTGCCTACCGCCTAAAAAAAACTGTTTGAAGTTGCGGCACCCGCCCTGCTATCATCTTTGGGCCGCGCGCGTGCGGCCTTCGTGCTCACCGACGAAGCGTCTTTCTCCCCGCCGGGCCGTTCCCCATCTTTTCTGATCTAGCCGACAAGGGGTGCTTTCATGCGTCTGACCGCCACGCTACTCGTCCTAGCAGCGCTGATTCTCGCGCCGGCCGCGCGAACGCGCGCCTACACCTTGCAGTACACGAGCACGGCCGCGACCACGCAAGTCCACTGGCCGACGACTAACATTACGGTCGCGCTCTCGACCTCGCTCAACAACCCGCCGTCTTACGTCCACGCCACGGGCGCGCAGGTCGTTTTGGCGGCGCGGCGGGCGCTCTCGCGCTGGGCGCTGGCCTCGAACATACAGTTCAACGTGACGACGAGCGTCGCGCAGGACGCGGTCGCAGACGGCGTGAGCCTCATCACCATCGCCGACACGGGCACGAACCGCGCGCTCTTTTCGACCGGCGTCCAGCCGGGACGCGCGCGCGTCAGTTTCGACGGCTCCGGCAACATCTTCGAGGCCGACCTCGCCATCAACCCGATCGTGACGCGCTTCGACCCCTTCGGCAACCAGGTCGCCAGCTTCTTCTCGACCGACGGCGCCGACGGCAGCTACGACCTCGAATCGACCTTCGTCCACGAGATCGGCCACATGCTGGGCCTGGAACACTCGGGCGAGATCGCCGCCTCGATGCAGCCGCGGCAGGGGACGAACGGCACGTACAACCTTCCGAACTTCACGACCCGCACGCTCTCGTCGGACGACGTGGCCGGCATCCGCTCCATCTACGGCCCGCGCTCGGGGCTCGGGAGCATCGCGGGGCGCGTCGGCTACAACTCGACGACGGGCACGGCCGCCTTCGGCGCGCATGTCTTCGCGGAGGACGTGGCGACCGGGCGACTCGTGGCCGGCAACGTCGCCAACGCGGCCGGCAACTACCGCATTGACGGCCTGCCGCCGGGTCAGTACCGCGTCGTCGTCGAACCTCTGGACGAGCCGGTCGCGGCTGCTCAGATCGGTTCGAACGGCGGCGGCTACCCGGCCTCGACGCTCTCGAACCAGCCGCCCTTCGTGACGACGGAGGCCGGGACGGTGACGGTCGGCGCGGAGGCGACCACACAGCTCAACATCGGCGTGCCCGGCGCGGTGCCGGCCATCAACCCGAAGTTCATCGGCACGGGCGCGAGCTTCCAACTCTCGACCGTCGCCGTCCCCATCGTGCCGGGGCAGCCGCAGACCATCCTCATCGCGGGCGACAACCTGAACGCCGCGCCCGCGGGGACGGTGACCGGCGTCAGCATCAGCATCAACTCGCCCTATATCGGCGTCTCGAACGTGCAGCAGCTCAACGGCTTCGGCATCCCCGTCATCAGCTTCGACATCAACCCGAGCATCCTGACGCCGCCGGGCGAGTACAGCGTCCGCGCCATCTCTTCGGCCGGGCAGGTCGCGTACATCTCGGGCGGCCTGACGGTGGACTTGCCGAACGGCGTGCCCGGGGGGCAGAACCTCTCGGACAATTCGCAGTTCTTCGTCGCGCAGCACTACCGCGACTTCCTCTCGCGCGAGCCCGACCAGACGGGCCTCGACTTCTGGACACGAGAGATCGAGTCGTGCGGCGCGGACGCCGCCTGCCGCGAAGCCAAGCGCATCAACGTGAGCGCGGCCTTCTTCCTGTCGATAGAGTTCCAGCAGACGGGCTACCTCGTCTACAGGCTCTACAAGTCGGCCTACGGCAACGTGGCGGGGACGCCGGTGCCCGTGCGCTTCCAACAGTTCTTCCCGGACACGCAGGAGATAGGGCGCAGCGTGGTCGTCGGGGTGGGGAACTGGGCGGCGCAGCTTGAGGCGAACAAGCAGGCGTTCGCGCTCAAGTTCGTCCAGCGCGCGGAGTTCCTCGCGCGCTACCAGAGGACGCTCTCGCCGACGCAGTTCGTGGACACGCTGAACGCCAACGCGGGCGGCGTGCTCGACGCGACGGAGCGGCAGAACCTCATCAACGAGCTGTCGGCGAACAACACGGACGCCGGGCGCGCAAGCGTGCTGCGCAAGGTCGCGGAGGACGCAGACCTTACCGCCGCGGAGAAAAACCGCGCGTTCGTACTCATGCAGTACTTCGGCTACCTGCGCCGCAACCCGGATGACCCGCCGAACACGGACTTCGAGGGCTACAACTTCTGGCTCGGCAAGCTCAACGACTTCAACGGCGACTACATCGCGGCCGAGATGGTCAAGGCGTTCATCACGTCCGTCGAGTACCGCCAGCGCTTCGGACAATAGACAGAACCGCTCGCGGTTCTGTGAATACAAAGGGGAAGGGGGGCCCGGAGAATATGAAGAGGGCCCTGCCCCAAAAGCGCA
>CAXTSK010000753.1:0-2520 GCA_964246655.1 uncultured Pyrinomonadaceae bacterium | reverse complement strand
GGTCGGCCGAGACGACCTCGCCGTCTCGTGTGACCTCCTCGCCGTCCGTTAAGCTCTGCGGCTGCGGCTGCGGCCCTTGTCTCGGTTTGCCGGCGGCGAGGGCTTCTGCTTCCTGTTCCCCGCACTCTGCCTACCCCTACTCCTTTTCAGCTCGCCGTTCTCCTGCATGGCAACTTCGTATTTGCCCGCGAGTTCCTTGTAGGCGGAGTTGCTTTCCTCAAGTTCGGCGGTGAGGTCGCGGACTTTAGCGACGAGCCCCTTTTTCTCGGTGGCGGATCGCTGGGCGTCGGCGGTCAACCGGCCATTTTTAACCTCGAATTCCACGGCGCGTGCCGTGGTCTGCTCCTTCTCTTCGCGGCACTGCGCGAATCTCGAAACGAGCTGTTCGCTGATCTGCCCGTTGAGCCGATTATTTTCGGCCGCCAGTTCGTGAATCGTGTCGTCCTTGCTGCGCTGCCCGAGTATGTATCCCACGGCCACCGCGCCGACGAGCGCCAGCACGCACGCGACCATCAAGGCGGCACGCATCCAGCGGCTCGTGCCTCCTGCCTGCGGCGGCGGAACGGCGGCGACATCGGTTGGGGGCGTTGCGCCCGGCGTGCCGGCGGCGTCGTTCAGGTCGGCGGGCTGTTCGACGGGGGCCGCCGCAGCGGGCTCCGACACGTCCGGTGCCTCCATCTGCCGAGTCGCGTAAGGGTCGGGAGTCTCCTCCGGCGGCCGAAGCTCGGCGGTCAACTCTTCGGTGGCGCCGCCCTGCTCTATGAACGTGGTCGGGCTCCCGCATGTCGAGCAGACGGCCTGGGCCGTTTCGAAGATCAACTGGCACTTGGGACACTGAGTCATGGCGAACCATCCTTTCGGGCTACAGACATTGTTCCGGGTTCTTGACAGGCACGTTATGGCTAGGGCGGCGGGAAGTGTGTGACGGCCTGCTGGGAAGGTCTGTCGGCAAACTTACGCCGGACTCTAGACAGCCATTGGCTGCGAGTATAAGTGAGCGAAATTCAGGCCGTCAATATTTTATGGCAGGCGCCACATTTTTTTATGGCACGCGCCGCGCCGTGAATCCCCGGCCGAGGCTGCTAGTGGCCGGCCTGCCACGCGCGCAGTTTCTCGGAAGGGTAGACGAGCAGGAGGATGTTCAGCAGCAGGCTGTCCCTGATCCAGAAGAGCAGGACGGCTTCGGTGAGCGCGAAGACGAGGAGGGACTTGAGGGCGCCGAGGCGGCGCGCGAGGAGGACGCCCGCGGTGCAGGCGATGATGTCGCCGAGCGAGTTGACGACCGTGTCGCCGTTGTAGCCGAGCGCGGCCGTCGTTTCGCGGTAGCGGTTGATGACGTACTCGGTGTTATCGAAGACCTCCCACGCCGCCTCGGCCGCGCCCGCGAGCGCGACGCGCCAGCGCCAGTTCTCGAGCGGACGCAGAAGCGCGAGCCGCCCCGCGAACGCGAACCCGTGCAGCATGTGCGTGAAGGAGTACGGGTCGAAGAGCTGCTGCGAGGTCTCGGAGCCCCACGCGTCGCCGAGCCAGAGGCGGAAGTGTCCGCACGAGCAGAGCCACAAGCGCCCCTGCCAACGCAGCTCCACGGCCGCCGCCGCGAGCACCGCGACGACGGCGAGCCACGGCCAGACTCTCCTTTTCAAGTCCAGGCGCGTCGAAGCGTTGTCCAAGGCGTTAAGCTCCCGAATCGGAAAGGGCGGCGGTCAGGGTTTGACCGCGCGCGTGGCGACGTAGGTCGGCATGAACTCGGCGACGCACAGGCCGCGGTGTCGGTCTTCGTAGAGCGCGGTCAGTTGGAAACCCGCGCCGAGCTGCCCGCCGAGCTGGTCTTCGAGCGTGTGACTGAACTCCAAAGGCCGGCCCGAGGCGAGCAACGCTTCGCGCTCTGCGTCGTTAAGACTTTCGAGGTCGGAGTAGGGAAGTTTGTACTTCACTTCGAGCCTGTCCTGCCGCTCGTCCTCCAAATCGAAGATGTATATCGCGGGGTTGTTGAAGCCCGCGAGCAGCAGCCCGCCGCGGCGGAGCACGCGGAACGCCTCGCGCCACACGGGGCACACCGACGAAGCGAAGCAGTTCGAGACGGGATGGAAGACGAGGTCGAAGCTCTCGTCCTTGAACCTTGAGAGGTCGGCCATGTCGCCCTCGAAGGTCTGGAGGTCGAGCCCCTCGCGGCCGGCCACCAGTCGATCCTGCGCGAGCTGCGCGGGCGAGTTGTCGAGCACCGTGACGCGCGCGCCGGCCGCCGCGAACGTCGGCCCCTGCTGCCCACCGCCCGAGGCGAGGCACAGCACTTCGAGCCCGCGCATCTCCGCCGGGAACCACTCGCGCGGCACCGGCTTCTGCTCGGTGAGCAGCACCGACCATTCGCCCCGCCGCGCGGCTTCGATGACTTCCGGCCTGACGGGCCTCGTCCACACGTTCCCCAGTCCGACCTGCCTGTCCCACGCGCGGCGTTGATGTTCAAGGAGATTCATGAAAAAAGTAGGCCGCGGGCGGTCGTCGGCAGGCAATGGGCAATAA
>CAXTSK010000752.1:0-2529 GCA_964246655.1 uncultured Pyrinomonadaceae bacterium | reverse complement strand
CGCGCGCGAGTTCCCGCGCACGGCCGTCATCTGCGCCGCGCGCGACTCTTCGCCCGACATCATCCTGCGCTCGATCCGCGCGGGCGCGCGCGAGTTCCTGCGCCTGCCCGTGCGCCCAGAGGAGTTCGCCACCGTCTACCAGCGCACCGCCGAGTTCTGCGCCGTCCAGCCCGAGGTGCCGAAGAAGCGCGGCCGCGTGCTCTCGGTCTTCTCTTCGAAGGGCGGGACGGGGACGACGTTCGTGGCGACCAACATCGCGGCGGCGCTCGCGCAGCCGACGGTGCTGCTCGATTTGAACTTGCAGGCGGGCGACCTCGGCCTCTTCCTCGGCGTCGAGCCGAAGTTCTCCATCGCCGACCTCGTCGAGAACCGCGAGCGCGTGGACGACGCGCTGCTCCGGAGTTATCTCACGCCGCACACCTCGAACCTATCTTTACTCGCCGCGCCGCGCGAGGCCGACTCGGCCGACGACATCGAGGCCGAGCACGTCTTCCAGGTCTTGGAGATTCTGCGCGAGCGCTTCGACTACGTGGTCGTTGACCCGCAGCACACGTTCGACTCCATCACGCTCGCCGCGCTCGACCAGTCGGACGAGATACTGCTCGTCCTGACGCTCGACATCCCGGCGATCCGGAGCACGCAGCGCGCACTGAAACTCTTCGACCGCCTCGGCTACCCGCGCCACAAGCTCCACGTCGTCGTCAACCGCTTCAGCAAGCAGATCGACCTCGACCTCCGCCAAGTCGAGCGCTTCCTCGGCGAGCGCGTCGCGGGCTACGTGCAGAGCGACTACAAGATGGCGGTCAACTCGATCAACCTCGGCCAGCCGCTCGTTATCTCCGAGCCGCAGTCGAAGATCGCCACCGAACTGCGCCAGATCGCCGCGCGCTTCTGCGGCGGCGTCGTCCAGCCCGCGCCCGCCGAACCGCGCCGCGGCCTCCTCGGCTCCTTCTTCAAGAGAGAGAAGGCGGTCAACAAAGAGGCCGTCAGCAGTCAGCTCTCGGCGGTCGGCTAAAAACTGAAAACTAGAAACTGAAAACTAACAGCCATGTCACTTCGCGAAAGACTCATCAGGGAGCCGGGTGCGCCGGCGGCGCTGTTCGGGCGCGGCGACGAGGCCGCGGGGCCGGGCGGCGGCAACGTCTATCAGGAGATGAAGGCGCGCCTGCACCGCGCCATCATCAACCGCATGGACTTGACCAAGCTCGGGCAGCTCGACGCCGAGCAGTTGCACGGCGAGGTCTCGCGGCTGGTCGAGGACATGATCGCCGCCGAGAACGCGCCGCTCTCCGCGGGCGAGCGCGAGCGCCTCACCAGCGAGGTGCGCCACGAACTGTTCGGCCTCGGGCCGCTTGAGCCGCTGCTCGCCGACCCCGAGGTCTGCGACATCCTGGTCAACTCGCCGAAGAAGGTCTACGTCGAGCGCCGCGGCAAGCTCGAACTCACCAGCGTCGAGTTCAAGGACGACGAGCACCTGATGCGCGTCATCGAGCGTATCGTCTCGACGGTCGGCCGCCGCATCGACGAGTCTTCGCCGATGGTAGACGCGCGTCTCTCCGACGGCTCGCGCGTCAACGCCATCATCCCGCCGCTCTCTCTGGACGGCCCCGTCCTCTCCATCCGCCGCTTCGGCGCGGAGCCCTTGCGGATGGCGTCGCTCATCGAGAAGAACGCGCTCACGAAGGACATGGCCGACATGTTCGAGATGTGCGTCAGGGCGCGCCTCAACGTCCTCATCTCCGGCGGCACCGGCGCGGGCAAGACGACGCTGCTCAACGCGCTCTCCTCTTACATCCCCGACGACCAGCGCATCGTCACGATTGAAGACTCGGCCGAGTTGCAGTTGCAGCAGCCGCACGTCGTGCGCCTTGAGACGCGCCCGCCCAACATCGAGGGCCGGGGCGAGGTCGCGCAGCGCGACCTCGTCAAGAACGCGCTCCGCATGCGCCCCGACCGCATCGTCATCGGCGAGGTGCGCGGCGGCGAGGCCATCGACATGCTGCAAGCGATGAACACGGGCCACGACGGCTCTCTGACGACCATCCACGCCAACACGCCGCGCGACGCGCTGGCGCGGCTTGAGACGATGATTCAGATGACGGGCATGCGCCTGAGCGACCGCGCCATGCGCCAGCAGGTCGCCGCCGCGCTCGACCTCGTCATCCAGGCCGCGCGCCTCTCCGACGGCACGCGCCGTATCACCTCCATCTCCGAGATCACGGGCATGGAGGGCGAGACGATCACCATGCAGGAGATTTTCCACTTCGAGCGCAAGGGCATGGACAAGGACGGCAAGGTCCTCGGCCGCTACCGCCCGACCGGCGTCCGCCCGCGCTTCGCCGAGCGGCTCAAACAGTACGGCATGCAGTTGCCGCGAGTCTTCTTTGAAGAGATGTAGAGGAGTTTTGGCTTTTTAATTTTTTTTGGGGGGGGTGGGGTGGGGTCGCTTGAGGGGGGGGGGGGCTTGTCCTACCCCCGCGGCCGTCGCCACGGCCCGGGTGGTCAGCTGGCGGACCACGAGGTAGCCGA
>CAXTSK010000751.1:0-2533 GCA_964246655.1 uncultured Pyrinomonadaceae bacterium | reverse complement strand
TCGTTGACGCCGACCTGCTCAAGACCGAGCAGCTCTTCCCACATGCGCGCGAGCGTCTGCTCCGCGCGCTTGCCCGGTGCGACGTACTCGTTCCCCAACTCGGGCCGCGGGTGCGCGGGGGCAGCCGCGCGCGACGCGGCCAACTCGTCCAGGGCTTCGGCCGCGACGAAATCACGCTCCCGCTCGAAGACCGCTTCGAGGTCGCTGACGGAGACGACGAGCTGCGGCAGCCTGCCCCACAGGATGCGGTGCAGGGCGTCGGTGCCCTCCGCGGCAGACATACCGACTTCCGACCGCTCCTCCCCCACGCTCGTGCGCGCGGCGTCGAGGCTCATGCCGACCCCGAGCCAGCCGTCCCAGTTGACCGAGGTGACGAGCGTGCCGCGCCGCGAGTTCCGCGCGTGCGCGAACGCGTCGAGGAAGACGTTGGCGGCGCTGTAGGCGGCCGACCCCGCCCCGCCGATGAGCGAGCGCAGCGAGGAGAAGAGCAGAAGGAAGTCGAGCCCCGCGTCTTTGAAGATGTCCGCGAGCAGGAGCGTGCCCGAAAGCTTCGGCGCGAGCGCGCGCGCGAACGACTCGGGCGTGCCTCTTTGAATCGTGCTCTCGGGCGGGAGTCCCGCCGCGTGCACGACCCCGTTGACGCGGCCGAACGTGCGCTCGGCGCGGGCGACCGCCGCCTCCAGCTCTTCGCGCACGGTCACGTCCGCACTCAAGGTCAAGACCTCCGCGCCGAGTTGCTCCAACTCCCGCAGCTTTCTTATCTTCACGCTCGTCGCGTCCGCTGCGTCGTGCTCTGAAAGCCGGGCGTCCCACTCGGCGCGTTCGGGGAACGGGGAGCGGTTGAGCAGGACGATCCGCGCCCGCGCGTTGCGCGCAAGGTATCGGGCGACTTCGAGGCCCACGCCGCCCAGGCCCCCCGTGATGAGATAGACGCCGCGCTCGCGCAGCAGCGGCGGGCGCCCCCGCCGGCCGTCCAGACGCACGGGCTCAAAGGTCTGAACCCAACGCCCGCGCCCCCTGTAGGCGATCGCCTGCGGGGCCGAGTCGGACTTCAGTTCCGCGATAAGTCGGTCAACCATTTCGGCGTCGGCCGCGTCCGCGTCGGGCGCGAGGTCAACGCTGCGGCAGGTGAAGTTCGGGTACTCCTGTGGGATGACGAGGCACGGCCCCGTGACGGTCGCGTTCTCGGGCGACAACTCCTCGCCGCCCGTGATGCTGTGCACGCCCTTCGTGAAGACCGTCAGGCGGAAAGAGTCTGCCGCGTCGCCCGCGCCGAGCGCGCGCGCGAGAACCTGCTCCCCCAACGCCTGCGCGAGGAAGAGGAGGCTGTAGAAACCACGCCCCTGCGCCTCGTCCAAAGACTCCGCCTCCGACGACGCGCGCCGCCGCGGCGCCGCGCTCCAAAGGTGGACTATCTCGCCCGGCACGCCGCCCTCACCTTGAAGACTCTCCATCAACGCGTCGTAGTCTTCGCGGCAGCGCGGGTTGATAACGTACTCGCGCTCGCCCGCTCTTCCGAACCCCGGCCCCGGCCGGACTGTGACGACCTCCGCGCCCTCGCTCCCAAGTCGTCGCGAGACCTGCCGCCCCAACTCGAAGTCGTCCGTGAAGAGAAGCCAACGGGACTCGCGCGGCGTCTGTTCGTCGAGGGGCAGCGAGTCGGGCGCGACGCTCTGCTTCCACGCGGGGACGTAGAACCAATCTGCGACATCCGGCTTCTTGAGAGATGCGGACTGGCCCGCGTGCGCACGGCCCGGCTCCTGACGGCACTCTATCCAGTAGCGCTTGCGCTCGAACGGGTAGGTCGGCAGGGGCACGCGCCGGCGACGTTCGCGCGCGTGGAACCCGGCCCAGTCAACGCTCACGCCTCTGAGCCAGAGTTCGCCCAGTGCACTCTGGATGCGCTGCACGTCGGATCGAGCATCGCGCGGGCGGCCGAGAGACGGGAGCGCGGGCACGTCAACCGCGCGCGCCGGGTGGCGCAGGGCCAGAGTGCAGAGCGTGTCTCCCGGCCCGAGTTCCAAAAGGAGCGACTTCCCTTCCTTCAGCAACTCGTCCATGCCGTCGGCGAAGCACACGGTATGACGCAGATGCCTGACCCAGTAGTCGGGGTCAATCACCTCGGCCCTCGTGATCCACGTCCCCGTCACGTTCGAGACGTAGCGCACCTGCGGCGGGTTGAGGCCGAGGGCGCGGACGTGCCGCCCGAATGGTTCGAGTATCGGCTCCATCATCGCCGAGTGGAACGCGTGCGAGGTGCGAAGGGTTCTGTAGTCGAGCCCGCGCTCGTCCAGCCTTCTCGAAAGTTCTTCGACCGCTTCGGTCGGGCCGGAGACGACGCAGAGCGCCGGGCCGTTGACGGCCGCGAGCGAGAGCGGGCCGCCCTCTATCAGCGCCGCGACTTCGTCTTCGGGAAGCGACAGCGCGAGCATCGAGCCCGCCGGAAGTTGCTGCATGAGCCGCGCGCGCGCGGCTACCAGCCCGCGCGCGTCTTCGAGCGTGAAGACGCCCGCGAGGCACGCGGCGACGTACT
>CAXTSK010000750.1:0-2558 GCA_964246655.1 uncultured Pyrinomonadaceae bacterium | reverse complement strand
GTGCGAGGAACTGCGCGAAGAGTTTCGCCAAGAGCTGCGCGAAGAGCTGCGCGCGCTGCGCACGGAGGCGGAGGCCGACCGCGCGCGAGCCGCGGAATTGCAGGCGCGGCTCGTGCGCGCCGAAGCGCAAGTCGTCGAAGCCCAGGCGCGCTTCGAGTCGGGCGGCGCACATCTGCGACAGGCTTTCGCCGCCGGGCTCGAACGCATTGCCGAGTCGCAGCGCGCCACGGCCGCCGCCCTGCGCGAAGAGCTGCGCGGCGAGATGCGCGGCGAGTTCCGCGAAGAACTGCGCGGTGAGTTCCGCGAAGAGATGCGGGGAGAGTTCCGCGAAGAGATGCGCGGCGAACTGCGCGGTGAACTGCGTGAAGAGATGGACGCGCGCGCCAACGCGCTGCACGCGGAGACGAACGCGCGCGCCGCCGAACTCCACGCCGAGCTGCGCGAACGCCTCGACGGCCTGCTTGAAGAGCAACGCGTCTGCTTCAAACAGCTCTCGCTCGAAGCCGGCGAGCTGGCCGTCACCCACGACCGCGCCCGCCGCCAGTTGGAGACGCGGCTCGAAGCACTGCAAGGAAAAGAGTAGGCAGTAGGCAGATGGCAGTAGGCAGTTCCGAGCCCCGGAGAGGCGGCATGTTTATAGCTAACGGCTGTTATCAAATCCAAGCTCCGTAGGAGCGTCATGTGAACATGTCGCCCCTGACGGGGCTCGGGGCGCATTGGAATTCCGTAACTATAAACATGCCGCCCCTAACGGGGCTCAACGTTAACTGCCTACTGCCATCTGCCTACTGCCTACTGCCTACTAACACTATGTCCGACGACCTTTATCGACGCGCGGGGGTTGAAGACCTCCCGGAGTTCTACCGGACGAAGTTTGTCTCCGACGAAGTGCTCGACGCGCGCTATTTCCGCGCGCTCGACCGCTTCGACATGCGCTTCGCGCGGACGATGTGGGTCTACGACAACGTGCGCGCGGGCTCCGCGGTGCTCGACCTCGGCTGCGGCGCGGGGATGCTCGCGCTCCTCAGGCGCAAGGGCGTCACGCTCGCCGGCCTCGACCTCTCCGAAGAGTGCGCGCTCGCCGCACGCCGCAACGGCTACGACCTGACCTGCGCGGCCGAACTCACCAAACTTCCCTTCCTTGACGACTCCTTCGACTACGTCGTCAGCCTCGACGTGCTCGGCCACGTCGAGTTCAAGGACAAGGACGCTGTCCTCGCGGAGATCGCGCGCGTGCTCCGCCCGGGCGGCGTCACCCTGCACGGCATCGAGTGCACCGACCGGCGCGCGCAGAAGAGTTACGAGGAGATGTCGGAGGAGGAGCTGCGCCGCTTCGTCTCGGTGGACGGACACGTCGGGCTCGAAGAGGAGCAGGAGCACGCGGCGCGCTTCCGGCGCTTCTTCACGCACATCGCGTGGGAGCCGCGCTACGCGCTCTGCCTCTCGTCCGAGGAGTTCGTCAAGCAGCGTGAGGAGTACGGCCTGCCCTTCGAGCCCGACTTCGTCGAATACCTGCGCGGCCTCTCGCACTCGGAGCGTCGCGCCTTCGACATGGCGATGGGCTACGTCTTCAACAAAATCTCCGACCTCCACGTGCGGCTCCCGAAGAGCGGGCTCTATGTTCTACTCAAGGCATCCGACGTGCCGCTCGGCCCCTTCTACAACGAGCACCGCGACCGCTCCGGCCGCTTCACCCCGGCCGCCCCTGCCGCCGAGCCGCCGCCCGCCCTCTGCCTCGACCGCACCGCCTCCTTCGACGACGGCTGGTACGAGCCCAACATGCTCCCGCCCGTCGCGCGCTGGATGAAGCGACAAGCTCACGTGCGCTTCAGCGCTCCTCTTCTAAAAGCAATCCGCCTCGACCTCACCTCGCACATGCCCGACCTGCGCGCACGCCCGCTCGGCCTCGAACTCTACTTGAACGGCCGCCCGCTCTGCGCCCTCTCCCTCCTCGGCCAGGGCTGGCTCGAACTGAGCATCCCTGTGCCCGACGAACTCTCCGACGCCACAGACTACGAACTCGAATTCCGCGCCTCTCGCACCTGGCAGCCGCGCCCCGACGACCCCGCCAACCGCGACGACCGCGAACTCTCCGTCGCCGTCTGCAACATCGAAGCTTTTACGGTTGCGGATTCTGTTTGAGACGTGCTTCCAAGTTGTCGCGTAAGCTTCTGAAGTGCTCTTCGGGGACGGAGGCGAGGGAGCGTTGGAGGCGCGAGACGACGGGTTGGAGTTCGCGCGCCTCTTCGGGCTCGACGCTCTCGATGGCTTCGGCGACGCGTTCGGGTTGGGGCGGCTGGCGGCGGAGGCTGCGGGAGAGGAGCGCGGCCGCGGCGCGCAACACGCCCTTCGACTTGCGGAAGGTACCGCCGACGGCCGACTCAAGGGGCTTGATGGGCGCCTCGCGGCAGACGGCTTCAATCGCCTCGCTGACGGTGCGGGCGCCGTGCGCGTCGAGTAGGCTCGGGCCGTCGCCGCGGCGGCGCAGGGCGTGGCCGACGAGGTAGCCGAAGTGGTAGGTGCGGCTCGTCAGGTCAACGGCGCGCTTCCATTCGAGG
>CAXTSK010000749.1:0-2559 GCA_964246655.1 uncultured Pyrinomonadaceae bacterium | reverse complement strand
GCTGCTGGCCCTGGCGCGCGAAGCCCTGATTGCCGGGGACGGAAGTCTGCACGTCAGCCGAGACGCTCGACACGTCAGTGCCCGCGACCTGCGTCGATTGAGCGCCGGGCTCGATCTCGCGCGTGCTGTCAACCGTCGAGGTCACGACGCGCGACGTGGGCGCCGCGGCACCCGCCGCTTCGGCCGCCGCCTGCTCGTCGTCCTCCGCGCTCTTGCCGCTCAACTGCTGGCCTTCGACGACCGCGTCGGCGATGCGCGAGGCGAAGAGGCGGACGGCGCGCAGGGCGTCGTCGTTGCCGGGGATGACGTAGTCGATGCCCTCGGGCGAGCAGTTCGTGTCAACCACCGCGATGATGGGGATGCCGAGGCGGTTCGCCTCCTTGACGGCGATGTCCTCTTTGCGCACGTCGATGATGAAGAGGGCGTCGGGCAGGCGGTTCATGTTCTTGATGCCCGAGAGGTTCTTCTCCAGAATCTCGCGCTCGCGGTCGAGCTTGATGCGCTCCTTCTTCGTCAGCTTCTCGTAGCGGCCGTCGGTCTGCATCGCTTCGAGGTCGCGCAGGCGCTTGATCGACTTCTGCACGGTCTGGAAGTTCGTGAGCAGGCCGCCGAGCCAGCGCTGGTTGATGTAGTACTGGCCCGCGCGCTCGGCCTCCTCGCGGATGGCGTCCTGCGCCTGGCGCTTAGTGCCGACGAAGAGGATGTTGCGGCCGCGCTCCTCGCCCATCATCGCGGTGACGAACGAGATGGCGTCGCGGAACATCTTCTGCGTCTTCTGGAGGTCGATGATGTTAATGCCGTTGCGCTCGCCGAAGATGTACTCCTTCATCTTCGGGTTCCAGCGCCTGACCTGGTGGCCGAAGTGGACGCCGGCCTCCAGTAATTCCTTCATCGTAACGGTGACTGCCAAACTGCTCCTCCTTAGGGTGATTGGTTTAGTGTACTCGCCGCGCCCCAAGCGCCCCGAGAGAGGGCAACCAACCGGGCCGCGACAATGGATTGTGCGAACGGTAAATAGTTAATGGTAAATGGTGAATGGAAAAATCCATTTACTATTTACCATTGACCATTCACAAACGCGTTAGCGTTTCGAGAACTGGAAGCGCTTGCGCGCGCCCTTCTGGCCGTACTTCTTGCGTTCCTTGGCGCGGGGGTCGCGCGTGACGAGTCCGGCGTCCTTGAGCGCGGGGCGCAGGTCGGCGTTGAACTCCATGAGCGCGCGCGTGATGCCGTGGCGCACGGCGCCGGCCTGACCGGCGGGGCCGCCGCCCGCGACGTTGACGACGATGTCGAACTTGCTCGCGGTGTCGGTGAGCGTCAAGGGCTGGCGGATGACCATGCGGAGCGCCTGGTTGGGGAAGTACTGGTCGAAGCCCTTGCGGTTGATCTTGATCTCGCCCGTGCCCGGCCGAAGGTAGACGCGCGCGGTCGCAGTCTTGCGCCGCCCGGTGCCGTAATACTGGATGTCTGCCACGGTTCCTCTTCCTTAACTGTAACTACTGTTTAAGCCTTCTGCGCCGCCGCCCTCGGGCTCAGCGCGAGCGGCTCGGGACGCTGCGCGGCGTGGCGCGTGAGTCCCTCGTCGTCGGCGTAGACCTTGAGCTTCTTCGCCATCGCCTTGCCGAGCTTGTTCTTCGGGAGCATGCCCTTGACGGCCAGCTCGATGACCCGCTCGGGGTGGCGCGCGAACTGGTCTTTGACCGAGATCGAACGCAGGCCGCCCGGGTAGAGCGTGTGGTGGTGGTACATCTTCTGGTCGTTCTTCGAGCCCTTGAAGACGGCCTGTTTGGCGTTGATGACGATGACGTGGTCGCCCGTGTCGAGGAAGGGCGTGTACTGCGGCTTGTTCTTGCCGGTCAGCACGCGCGCGACCTCGGTCGCCAGGCGTCCGACGGTCTGGCCCGCCGCGTCCACCACGTACCACTTGCGATTCTCAGCGAGTCCGTCCCCGCTCGGGAAGTATGTTGACATAGATAATTCTCTCAAGTTTAAGCGTCTAAAACGCGAACGGGTAGAATACTTAACGGCTTTTTCGTTGTCAAGCCGCCGCGCGGGCCTCTCGCTCACTCGCCCTCTTTGAGGGACTTCATCCTGAAGATGATGACGCTCCAGGTCGTCCCCATGAGCACCAGCAGCAGCTCCAGCCACAAGATGTCGAGCCGGTAGATCGAGTAGAGAAGCGGCAGCCAGAGGAGGACGACCGTCACGACCTTCGCGCGCAGCGGGAGGCCGCGGCGCTCCTTAAAATTCCTGATGTAGCCGCCGAGCAGGCGGTTCCCCATCAGCCAGCCGTGCAGACGCTCGTAGTTTCGGAAGTAGCAGTCCTACGCGAGCAGCAGGAATGGAGTCGTCGGCAGCAGCGGCAGGAAGACGCCGAGCACCGCGAGCACAATGCAGATGCTCCCGGCCGCGACGAGCAGCGCTTTTTTTGCCCGGTTCAACCCTCTCCCTCAAGCCGAAGGCCTCAGGTCTGGTCGAACCTGAGAGCCTTCTCCGAGGTTGCACAGATAACTCATTCTAGTCGAGCTTTTCATTTATAAGGTGCCCTGAGCATGTATA
>CAXTSK010000748.1:1026-2570 GCA_964246655.1 uncultured Pyrinomonadaceae bacterium | reverse complement strand
CACCTCGGAGATGATCTCGAAGTCGTTGCCGACCTCGCCGTCGGTCATGAAGCAGACGATGCGGACGCGGTCGGACGAGTCGGAGTCGGCGAAGGCGGCGCGGACGGCCTTCATCATCTCCGTGCCGCCGTCGCCGTAGTGACCGGAGATAAACGTCTTCGCCTTCGAGAGGTTCTCGGGCGTGGCGGGCACGGGCTTCCCGAAGAGGACGTGCGTGTCGCCCGCGAAGGTGATGAGGTTGAAGGTGTCCCGCGGATAGAGGCTTTCGAGCGCGAGCTTCATCGTCTCCTTCGCCTTCTCGATGGGGAAGCCCTTCATCGAGCCCGACGTATCGAGGACGAAGACCAGCTCCTTCGGCGTCACGTCCTCGGCCGTCACGCGGTCGGGCGGCTGGAGGATGAGCGTGAAGAAGTTTCCGCGCGCGGAGGCGTGCGCGAGCACCGCGTCCTCGACGCGCCCGCCCGACACGTTGTACTTGAGGACGAAGTCTCTGTTCGGGACGGCGGCCGCGTCCTTCAGGCGGACGACGGCGCCCGCGGCCCCTTTGCGCTCGACTTCAATCTCGTGCGTGACCGAAGCGACAGCTTCCAAAGGCACACCCGCGTCGATGGAAACTTCGATTGAGATGTCGTGCCCCGCGCGCATCCCCTTCGGCACGCGCGGCGGGTTGATGCGCGCCGCGTCCGGCACGCGCGCGAGGTCCGGCTGCGCGCCGGGCGAGCCCTCCTCTTGCGCGTCCGGCGTCTGCGTGGGCGCGGACTCTTCCCTGCCTTTCATCTTCGCGGGGACGTAGCGCTTGCCGACGACCATCGGGAACGACCACTCGTAGGTGCCGTCCTCGTACTTGAGCGTCTCGACGTAACTGATGACGACCTTGACCCCTTGGCCGGGGAGGATGTTGGCGACCGACTGCGTGAAGATGTTCGAGCGCTCCTGGTCGAGCAGCGCGGCGACGTTGCCGCGCGCGCGCGCCGCGTCGTATGTGGCCCGCGCCTCCTCGCGCCGCATGATGCGCCCCTTGATGGTGCGCCCGCCGACGTACATCGTCAGGTCGTCCACGGCCGCGGCCTGCGGCAGCGGGAAGACGTAGACGGCCTCGATCTTCTCGTTGAAAGGGTTCTCGAACTCCTGCGTCACCGTGACGCGCGAGATGAAGCCGCTCACCTCCGCGCGTACGTCCGTGTGCCTGAGCGGGCAGTCGGCCGCCGGGCTGCCGGAAGCGTCCAAGGCGCGAAGCGAGCCCTGTGTGACTCTGTCGTCGGACTGTCCCGCGGCGTGTGCGGCGGTCGCTTCGTCGAGATGGTAGAAGGTGAAGGCGAGCAGCAAGGAGGCCAGCGCGGCGAGAGCCGGCCTCAGGAGAAGCCTGCGATTCATATTCCCTCCGTTGGACACACCTCGGCCGGGACGGCTCGTCTGGGGTGCGGCCGCGGGTCGGGTCAGCTTGTTGGGTAGAAAGTTCCTAGGGCCTTGAACCCGCTTCGGTGGACTCCTCGCGGGCCGGGTCAGAGAGCAAGAACCGCACTCTTGTTTCTCTATGGATGCGG
>CAXTSK010000748.1:0-954 GCA_964246655.1 uncultured Pyrinomonadaceae bacterium | reverse complement strand
GCGGACAATTTTTTAGACTGTGAGGCAGGAGCAAGTTGAATATTCAAAATTAAACACGGAGACACAGCTTGAAGAGATATGACTTCAAGCTGTGTCTCCGTGTTAACTCTTTCCCGCTATAGATTCAAGATTAAGCGTTAAGCCTTACTTGCGCGACTGCGTGGCCTTCTCTATCTCGACGGCGAAGACGTGCGTGGGGCCGAACATGTTGGAGCGGAAGACGAGCCATTTCATGTCGGGCGTGAAGGTGACGTTGGGCTCAAGCGAGTAGTCGTGTTTGGAGAGGTTGACCAGACGCTCGGCGCGGAAGACGCCGGGCCTGACGAGTTCTTTGGCGTTCTTGAGTTCGCCGTCCGTGCGGTCGGGCACCAGCTCGGGGCGGAAGAGATAGATCCACTGCCCGTTGCCGGGCGCGGCCACGCTGTTCGGGCCGCCGCCGTCGCCCGCGAAGAGCTTCCCGTCCGGCGAGCTGTTGTAGTGCACGCTCCACTCCTCGCGCTTGAGGTTGTACCACGTCCGCTCGCCCGTCGAGACGTTGTAGCCCCCGACCCAGAAGACCTCGCTGCGCGGCGTCTGCAAGTCGTACCAGACCATGCGGCCGTCCGCCGCGAACCATTCGTGCCCCTCGATCTCCATCAGCAGCGTGCGCGGGTGAACCTTGACGGGCGGCGTGCCGTCCGTGCGGATGAGCCACGTGCGGTCAACCTTGTGCCAAGGCCCTTCGTGGCAGTACATGAGGAGCGTCGGGTCGGTCGGCGAGAACTGGAAGTGGTTGAACCAGTCGGTGCCGCGGTGCAGCGTCTTGACCTCGCCCGTCTTCGTGCTGACGGTGACGATTTGTAGAGGGCGGCGCTCGGCCAGACGGTTCTCCATCATCTGCCCCTTGCCGGGGTAGCTGTCGCGGCCGCGCTGCGGCGCCTGCGGGGGCTGTGGCTGTTCGCCGCCCTCTACAAA
>CAXTSK010000747.1:0-2571 GCA_964246655.1 uncultured Pyrinomonadaceae bacterium | reverse complement strand
ACGTAGCGGACTCGTGGGCGGGCCTGAGGCCGCGCGCGCTCGACGGCCAGCCCGTGCTCGGCGAGTCGGCCGACGTGCAGGGGCTCTTCTACGCCACGGGGTTTTATCGCAACGGCATCCTGCTCGCGCCCGCTGCGGGCGAGATAGTCGCAGACCTCGTCACGAACCGTGCAACCAGACTGAGCCCGCGCGTGCTCAAAACCTTCTCCCCCGCGCGCTTCTACCAGATGACCACGCCGCCGCATGAGCTTGCGCCCCGCTGACGTTGATTTAAGTTCAAGGAGTAAGTCCCGACAGATGAAGAGAGTCTCAACCTTCGCCCTCCTGCTCGCCCTCTCGGTCGCTTGGTGCGCCGCCGTCACAGGCGTCGCGCGCGGGCAGGCGGGCGTCCGGCCGCGAACGGCGCAAGGGTCGGAGAAGGACGGGAAGGAGGCCGCCAAAGCGTCCGAGGCGCAGACGCTCTACGAGGAGGCGTCGCAGTACGCGCAGCGCAAGTTCGACGAGTTCAAGAAGAACAACGTCCCGTACGACCCTCTGCTCGAACAGAGGACTTTGCAGGAGCAGAGAGACCTCGCGCTCCAGCACGCCGCGCGACTGGCCGCGCGCGCGCCACTGCACGGGACTGACCTCTACTACTCGGGCCTGCTCTACTCGCTCGCGGGCAAGGTCGAGGGCGCGCTCGACTCGATGCGCCGCTTCATCGCCGACACCGAGCCCGCGCCCGACAACCTCAAGCAACGCGCGCGCTCCGTCACCGCGCAGCAGTCCGCGCAACTCGGGCTCACGGACGAAGCCGAACGGATGCTGGCCGAATACCTGAAGTCGGAGCCGCGCAACGTCGCCGACCTCAACCGCATGAATCTTCTGCTCGCCTCAGCCTACGTCAAGAAGAAGGACTACGTGCGTGCCGCCGCGCCCGCGGGTGAATCTTACAAGGCCGCGCTCGAATACGCGCGCACTGTCCAGGACCCCATCCAGCGCGACACGACCATCTTCACCGCGGGCTCCTTCTACACGAGCGTGCTGGTCAAGGCGGGCCGCCGCGAAGAGGGCGTCCGCGTCGCGCAGGAGATGCGCGCGCGCGCCTTCGCCATCCCCTCGGCGCGCCTCTACGCGCAGGCGACCGAGCTCGTCCTCAATCAGGGCGAGCCCTTCGGCCCGCCGCCCGAGGTCGCGGGGCTTGAGCCGCCCGTCTCGCCCGAGATCACCGTGGCGGAAGTCCTCGGGCAAGGCCCCGTCAAGCTCTCCGCGTTGCGCGGCAAGGTCGTGCTCATCGACTTCTGGGCGACGTGGTGCACTTACTGCGTCAAGACGATGCCGCGCCTCAACGCGATGCACGAGAAGTATAAAGACCGCGGCCTCGTCATCATCGGCCTCAACGAGTTCGAGGGTCAGATCAAGGGCGAGCCCGCGACGCGCGCGCAGGAGCTTGAATACTTCCGCCAGTTCAAGCGCCGCCTGAACGTCTCGTACGACTTCGCCGTCGCCGCCGACGCGCGCAACGACGGCCCCTACGGCGTCGCGGGCCTGCCGACGGCCGTCCTCGTAGACCGCCGCGGCCGCGTCCGCTTCCTCACCATCGGCGCCAGCGCAGAGGAGGCCGAGCTGTTGAAGCAGATGATCTTGAAGCTGCTCGACGAGAAGGAGTAAATGGTGAATGATGGGTGAGCTTTGCCTGCTTGCGTGTCGTCGCTCCGGCCACGCCGCCTTCTGACCATTTACTATTTACCATTCACCATTCAACGAGTTTCTGTTGTACTCTTTCAACGCTATGGAAGGCTCGAACATCACCATCGCGATTGCTTTCGCCGCGGGGCTCCTGTCGTTTCTGACGCCGTGCGTGCTGCCGCTCGTGCCCGGCTACATCTCGCTCATCTCGGGCGTGAGCGTCGAGCATTTGAAGGGCGAGGGCGGGGGCTCGCGCACGTCGGCGCGGCGCGCGGTCATCATCAACTCGCTCGCCTTCAACGCGGGCGTCTCGCTCATCTTCATACTGCTGGGCGCGACCGCGGGCTGGATCGGCAACGTCCTCTTCTCGACGCCTTGGGTGAGGATCGTCGGCGGCCTCGTCATCATGCTCTTCGGGTTGCAGATGATGGGCGTGCTTAAGATCGGCGCGCTCTACCGCGACACGCGCAAGTTCTCCGACGACAAGCCGAGCGGCCCTCTCGGCGCGGCGCTCCTCGGCGTGGCTTTCGCGGCCGGATGGACGCCGTGCATCGGCCCGATCCTCGGCGGCATCATCGGGCTCGCGGCGACGAGCGGCGGGTGGAAGAGCGGGCTCATCCTTTCGGCCTTTTACGCCGCGGGGCTCGCCATCCCGTTCCTCGTCGTCGGCCTGCTGATGAACGCCTTCCTCAGCTTCTACGCAAAGTTCCGCCGCCATCTGCACAAGGTCGAGGTCGCCTCCGGCGTCCTGCTCATCGTCATCGGCCTGATGGTGGCTTCCAACAGCCTGACGTGGGTCGCCTCGGTCGCCTCGCGCTACCTGCCCAACGCCGAGGCGTGGGTTAAGAACGAGCCGCCGCCCGCCCCGGTTCCGCAGCCGACGGCGCAGCGCGCCAACGGCGC
>CAXTSK010000746.1:0-2583 GCA_964246655.1 uncultured Pyrinomonadaceae bacterium | reverse complement strand
AGGTAGGCGATGCCGCGATTGTCTGGGAGCCAGACCGTGTTCATGCGGAACGTCGGCGCGATCTCGTAGAGCCGCGTGGGCTCGCCGCCTTCGATGGGGACGACGGCGAGGCGGTTCGCGTTGAAAGGCCCTTCGCCGTACGTGCAGACGAAAGACTTGCCGTCGGGCGAGACGAACGGCCACGACGCCGGCCGCGAGGTGAGACGCGTCGGCTCGCCGCCTTCAATCGGAACCTTCCACACGGCCGCGTCCTGTCGGCCGCCGACGCTCGCGTAGACGACTGAGCGCCCGTCCGGCGTCACATGCGGAAAGTTCTCGCCGCGCCCCGAAGTCAGACGGACAGGGTTCCCGCCGTCCGCATCCATCCGCCAGACGTTGAAAGCGCCGCCCGCGCGGTTCGAGACGAAGACGACGTAGCGGCCGTCCGCAGAGACCGACGGCCCGTAGTTCGCGCGCGCGCCGACGGTCAACTGCCTCTGCCCCGACCCGTCCGCGTTCATCACCCAGATGTCCCACCCGCCGCCCGCCATCGAAGCGTAGACGACGCGCCCGTCCGGCGCCCAGGAGAGCCCGTAGTATCCGTCGAACTTCCCCGACCCCGTCGTGATCTGCCGCGCGCGCGCCGCGTCACCTGCGGGCGCCACCCAGACGTTCGGCACGCGGTCGGTCTGCACCGTGACGAGCGCCGAGCCGTCGGCCGTCACGCTCGCGCCGAGGTACGTGTTCAGGTCGTTCGTCACGCGCCTGAGTTCTCCGTTAGGCAGAGAGAGCGTCCAGATTTGCGCGGGGCTCAACTCCGCCTCGGTCGCGCTCAACACAAGGCCGGAGCCGTCGGGCAGCCATGACAACTGACGCACGTCCATCCAGCGCGCGTCGGTCACGCGCCGCTCCGCGCCGTCCGCGACTTGAAAGGTCGTCACGCCGAGCGACGGGGAACTGCCGTCCATCAGCTCGGTCGAGCCGTAGACGCAGGCGACCGCCTTCCCGTCGGGCGACCACGCGGGCAGGCTGACGAAGTCGGGCGCGCTGCGCTTCAGCACCGCGCGCTCGTGCGAGCCGTCGGCGTCGGCGACGAACAGCGTCAACTCGCGCCCGAACTCGCCGCGGACGAAGGCCATCTGTCGGCCGTCGGACGAGAAGGTGACGGGGCCGCCGCCGAAGCCGTCGCTCAAGACCTTCACGGCCGGGCCGCCGAGCACGGGCACGCGGAAGAGCGCGGGCGGCCCGGCGCCTTCGCGTAGCTCGCCATAGTAGAGGTGCTGGCTGTCGGGCGAAAAGGCGAGCGCGCCGTACTCAGTCCCCGCGCCGGGCGCGACGATCTGCTGCGTGTTGCTCGCGGCCGCGACCTGCCTGACCCAGACGCCCTGACCCTGTCGGCCGGGCTCGTTGGCGATGTAAGCGAGGTAGTTGCCGTCCGGCGAGATGACGGCCTCGATCACCGCGCCGGTCACCGGCAAACGCGTCAGCTTCATCGTGGGGAAGGCCGCCGGGTTGGGAGTACGTGCGCGGTCAACGTCGGGTCGCACCGAGGTTCGATAGATCACGTAGACGAGCGCCGAGACCGTGACGAGGACGGCCAACGCGATGAGCACGGCCGCGCGGACGGGGTGGCCGTCCGCTGCCTGAGCGGGGACGAAGGCGTCGGGTGCGGCGTTCGTTGAAAGTGATGCGGTCGGGACGTGGCCGTTGCCCGGCTCTTGCGCGCGAACGTCTTCTTCGGGAGAAGGGGAGTGCGAGGCTGCGGCTTCGTGTGCGGCACCGGCCGGGGTGTTGACGACCCGGCGACTTTCATCCTCAACCTGTGCGAAGGCTCCGGCGCGCGCCGTCTCTTCTCCCTCCCGCCGCTCCTTCACCTCGACGGCGAAGCGGTAGCCGCGGCGTGGGACGGTCTCGACGAAGGCGCCGCCGCCCGTGGGCTCGCCGAGCGCCTTGCGCAGTGTGAAGACGTTCTGCGCGAGCGTCGCCTCGCCGACGAAGGTGTCGGGCCAAATCTCCTTCAGCAACTCCTCCTTCGACATGACGTGACCGGCGCCGCGGACGAGCGCGAGCAGCGTCTCGAACTCCTTCGGGGTCAGGCGGACGGGCCGCCCGTCGCGCAGGAGCACGCGCTCCGAGGCGTCGAGCGTGAAACGGTCGAACTCGTATAAGTGCTTTGCCTGACTCGTCATAGACCGCTTTTGAGAGTCCTTTGATAACTCTTTGAAAACTATTTTGGGGCGCCTTGACCCTCTTTTGATGATCGCCCCGATACCGCGCGTCGTCTCAACACGCGAGCGTGGGTGACGCTTTTTATACGAGCCGCACGCCGGCCCGTTCGAGACTTTCGACACTAAAGGGAGGATGTATGAAAAAGCAAATTTCGAGAGCACTTCTTGGGTTGGCCGCGGCGCTCGCGCTGATCGTCGCTGCCGACGCACAGGTCATGCGCAAGGTCTCAATCCGCGTCCCCTTCGACTTCGTCGCGGGCGGCAAGCAGATGCGGGCCGGCAGCTACACCGTCCGCCGCATCGGGTCGGACGCCCAGACCGTGCTCGTCATCCGCAACGAGGACCAGCGCTCGAGCGACTACGCCGCGCTGATGGA
>CAXTSK010000745.1:0-2585 GCA_964246655.1 uncultured Pyrinomonadaceae bacterium | reverse complement strand
TGCCGATGGGCGGGCTCAACTCAAGCTCACTTACACAGACCATTTAGAACCTCCTGACTGGGACGCCCTGCTGGACTTCGCGGACAAATTTCTGCTGGGGAAAAAGATTGACCGGCGCTTCGACGAGTTCCCGACAGATGCGTCCGCATCACGACCGGCTCCTTGAAAGTTAGTTTAAGACTCAAGGCGACTCTTCTCTTTTCGTCAACGTGCGGAGGCACAACGGATGACCACCAGGCGATTGCTGTGTCTTGCCTCTCTTCTTTTTCTCCTTGGCCTGTCGGTACTCGGCGAGGCCGCCTTTCAAGTCCGGCCGAAGCCCGGACTCACCCTCAACGTCCGTGACTTCGGCGCGACCGGCGACGGCAAGACGAAGGACACCGCCGCCATCCAGCAGGCCATCGACCGCTGCGGGGTGCTCGGCGGAGGTGAAGTGCTCGTCCCCGCCGGCAACTACCTCACCGGGGCCATCGCGCTGAAGTCCAACACCATCCTACGCCTCGACAGGGAAGCGACCCTCACGGGGACGCCGGACTTCGCCGACTATCCCGTCACGCAGGTTCGCTGGGAAGGCAAATGGATACAGGGACACGTCGGCCTCATCTACGCCATCGGCGCCGAACACATCGGCGTCGTCGGCCCCGGCAAGATCATCGGCAACCCCGCCCTCGGAGGCCGGCCCAACGCACAGAACCCTTTGCGCCATCCCTCCCTCATCGAGCCCATCGGCTGCAACGACGTGCGCCTCGAAGACTTCTCCACCGAATACCGTTTGATGTGGTCTATTCACCCGACCTACAGCGAGAACATCACGATCAAAAATCTCACCATCCGCAGCACCGGCGGCAACGGCGACGGCATCGACGTAGACTCCTGCAAGCACGTCCGCATCGACAGTTGCGACATCTCGACCGGCGACGATTGCATCTCCCTCAAGTCGGGGCGCGGCATGGAAGGCTATACCCTGCTCAGAACCACCGAAGACGTGCTCATCACTAACTGCACCTTCGCCGACTCCATCTTCGCCTGCATCGGCATCGGCAGCGAGACTTCCGGCGGCATCCGCAACGTCCGCATCGAGCACTGCAAGTTCACGCACGCACAGACTCACGCCATCTACATCAAGAGCCGCCCCGGCCGCGGCGCTTTCATCGAAGACATCACTGCCACCGACCTCGAAGTCTCCGGCATGGTCGGCGGGTTCCTCCGCCTCAACATCCTCAACAGCGGTCTGCAAGACCAGGTGCCCGTGCCAGGCGACGAAGGCATTCCCACCATCAGGAACTTCAGGTTCTCCAACGTCCGCGTCAGAGACGTTCCCGTCCTCGTTGACGGAACGTCCATCCACCCGAATAAGCCCCTCGAAGGTTTCTCCCTCGTCAACGTCACCGGCACCGCCGCCAAAGGGATCAGTCTCGCCAACGTCAAGCGTGCCGAACTCCGCAACATCAAAGTCAACGGCATCACGGGGCCGCTCATCGGCATCCACAACGTGACGGGCAAAGGACTCGACGGGGCAGTCACCATCGACCCGCCAAAGCTCCCCGACCCCGTACCCGCCGCAACCCGACCCTATCAACTCCACTAACCCTTTTGACACACCTTCCCGCGTAGCTCTCTATGCCGCCAGCTGCAAGGCTCAAATTATTTTTCGCAACGCACATATACATTGCGCGGGCCGGTCTGATGCTGGCGGGGCTTCTGGCACTGTTTATCCCTGCGGCGGCGCAGGGCAACTACGCAGGCCAGACCGCGCGCCCGCTGCGCTACAGCCCCGACGGCACGGACTTCCGTATCGAGAACGGCGAAGAGTTCTTCAACCGCCCGCTCTACGGCACCAACACGGCCTTCCGCGTGGACGCGGGCGACCGGCCCGAGTTCTCGCTCTACCTGCCCGGTCGCGGCGGCGTCCTGCGCCTCGGACTGAAGACCGCCGCGGGCGCGAAATGGCTCTTCGAAGCGCGGACGGTTGTGGCCCGTTACCGCCCCGGCTCGATGCTCTACGAAATCCGCGACCCGCTGCTCGGCGGCGGCACATTGCACCTGACGGCGCTGACGTTGGGCGAAGCCGAGGGGCTGATACTGCGCGCGGAACTGCGTGACACGTCGGCGCCGTTGGAACTGGTCTGGGCTTACGGCGGAGCGAGCGGCGAGCGCGGCCGGCGCGGCGGGGACATCGGCACGGAGTCAGTGCCCGTCAGCCGCTATTTCCAGCTCAAGCCTGAGCACTGCCGGGATAACTCCTTCTCCATTAGCTCGAACACGTTCACGCTGCGGAGCGAGCAGGCAACGATCAAGGGTCTCGCCCCGCGGGGCTCGAAGCTGGCGACGGCAGACGCGACGAAGTGGGCATCGCCCGATGACCTCCTCGCGTCTGCGGGGAAGTCGGCCGAGTTTCCAGTCGTGGCGGGGGAGTCGATGCTGCTGCCGGGTCGGCCCTCATACCTCGCTTTGCAGCGAGTGTCACAAACTCAGTCGGAAGACTCGCCCGCTTACAAGGTCGATGAACTGCCGGCGGTCTTCGAAGCGGCCGAGCATCGTCGCCGGGAGGTGTCCGAGAAGATCGTCGTCGAGACGCCCGACCC
>CAXTSK010000744.1:1273-2589 GCA_964246655.1 uncultured Pyrinomonadaceae bacterium | reverse complement strand
CCTTTGAGCGCGCCCGCGCGCGGCGCCCCGACGAAGAGGAAGTAGGCGGCCGCGCCGCCCAGCAGCGCGCCGAGCAGAAGCGTGAGAATGTACCTCATCTAAGCACCCTCGGGTTCCGTTCCGAAATTGCCACAGAGGCACCGAAGGCACAGAGGTCAAGAACAATTTCAAATCTCAAATTTGAAATTTCAAATTCTGATCTCTGTGCCTCCGTGCCTCTGCGGCTAAGGCTTTAACGTCCGGGCGTGGCCGAAGGCGTGGGCGCCGTCGTGCCGCCCGCCGCCTGCTGCGCGTTGATGAAGGCCATCACGCCTTGGAGCAGTTGCCCGAGCTGCGCGACCTGCTGCTTGACCTCCTCGGGCGTGAGCTGCTTGTAGCCTTGCGGCAGCTCGAAGTCGGCCGCGTTCACGTCGGTCTTCAGGTCGCGCGTCTCGATGACGACGTTGCCGCCCGTGATGCCCTGGACGTTCCCCGTGGACTGGCCGAAGCCTTCGATGCGCAGCGGGAGCCCCGTGTCCTTGTCCACGTAGATGAAGGTCTCGCCCTTGACCTGCCCGGCCGAGGTCTGCGTCTGCGTGCCGCCGGCGGCGCGGTACTTGATCGCCTGCCGGCCGTTGAAGGTCTCCTCGCCGACCTGCTGGACGCCCTGCTGCTTCGTGACGAAGGCGACGAGCTGCCCCGGCGTCATCGAGCGCAACTGATCGACGTTGACACCGGTCATCTCCTGCGTCAGCTCGGCGTACTGCTTGCGGCCGTTCATGATGACGTAGCGCTTGTCGGCCTTGTCGAGGAAGACCAGGTCGCCGAGGACGGGCACGTTGACCGAGTAGCGGCGGTCGGCGCCGTTACGCGCGACCTTGATCTCGGCCTTGCCCTGCGCCTGCTGCCCGGAGGTGGCGAGCATGACGACCATCGTGGCCGTGTACTTCTCGGGCTCCCTGGCCTCGATGGTCTGTCCCGTGTTGGTCTGCACGGTCGAGGTCGTCATGTTGGTGTTCGAGCCGTTGATGTTGACGGTCGAGTTGCCGTTGGCGTTGGCCGTGCTGTTGCTCGTCTCGGTTGCCGACTGGCAGCCCGCGGCCGCGAGCGCAAGGGCCGCCGCCGCGGCCACGAAAACCCCTCTCGTTCCGTTCACAAGGCGCATGAAAGTCTTCTCCTCCCTCGTCTGGCAGAGATGGTCTACACGTCAGATTGTTAGGGGCAATTTAGCTTGGTAAGGATACCACAAAAAGGGAATGCGGAATGCGGATTTGGGGGGGTTTTGGGGGCGCGGGGGGGGGTTATGGGGGGGGGGGGGGGGCGGGAAAACAGTGGCG
>CAXTSK010000744.1:0-1263 GCA_964246655.1 uncultured Pyrinomonadaceae bacterium | reverse complement strand
GATGAGGGCCGCAGGGTTCTCAAATCCGCAATCCGCAATCCGCATTCCGCAATCAGAAGAGCGACGGCTGGTTCTCAAGGTCGTCGGGGGTGACGATTGACTCGCCGAGGAGGCGCTTGAGCTTGTTGGCGCTGGCGGGGGCATGGCCTTCGTAGTAGTTGCTGAAGTAGGCGCAGACGTACGGGACGCGTTCGCGGAGTCGTTCGACGGCAGCGGCCCACTTGTCTAAATTCAAATCGCGCGGGCGGACGACCTCGTCGAAGCGCGTGAGGTCGCGCGCGCCCATCCAGCGGACGTAGGCGTGATCGGAGGTGTCGAGGAGCGGGGCGGTCGCGCGCCAGACGCGCTCGCGCGTGACCCACGGGCCTTCGACGAGCGCGAGCGAGACGTTGCGTTGGAGCGAGAGCGGGACGAGCAACTCCTCCTCGAACCAGAAGGGGTCGCGGAACTCGACGGCGAAGCGGATGTCCGCGGGCAGGAGCGGGAGGAAGTCGGAGAGAGCGCGCAGGTTGTCGCGCGTCGCCTCGAACTGCGGCGGCAGTTGGACGAGGACGGCGGCGAGCTTCTCCCCCAGGCGCCGCGCGCCGCGGCAGAACTCTTCGAGCGCGTCGGCGGCCGAACGCCCGCGCAGAGACTCCTCGTGCGTGATCTTCTGCGGCAGCTTGAGCGCGAAGGCGAAGCCGTCGGGCACGCGCCGCGCCCAGGTGTCGTAAGTCGAATCCGAAGGCGCGGCGTAGAAGGTCGAGTCCACCTCGACGGTGTCGAAGGCGCGCGCGTACGCGTCGAGCATGTGCTCGGCGCGTGTCCCCGTAGGATAGAAGATGGGCCGCGCCGCGGCGGGCGGCGTCACCCAGTCCTCGTAGTTCCACCCCTGGCACCCGACCTGCACCCGGGGCCTTGAATGCGTTTGAGAGTCGGTCATCTGTTCTTCTTAAACGACGCGGCAGACGATGAGCTGCACGACGCCGAGCAAATAGTTCTCGACCTTCAACACTTCGAGCCCTGCGCGGCGCGCCTCATCCAACGTGCTGCGGTTGAAGTGGTCGTCCATGAGCGCGGTCGTCAGCAGATTCACCGCGTCGAAGGCGTAGCCGAGCGCGCCGCGGGGCCTGACGTGTTCAAGCAGCACGACGCGCCCTCCCGCGCGCACGACCCGGCGCAGCTCCTTGAGCCCCTCGGCCGGCGACTCGACCGAGCAGAAGACGAGCGTCGCCAGCGCCGCGTCGAACGCCCCGTCGTCGAACGGCAGGCGCTCCGCGTACG
>CAXTSK010000743.1:0-2593 GCA_964246655.1 uncultured Pyrinomonadaceae bacterium | reverse complement strand
AGCAGGTTCAGCAGCACCGCGTGCCCGATCTTCGCCGGGTCCGTCGAGGCGCCGATGACGGCCACGGACCGCGGGTGCAGGACGTTGTGCACGCTGCGGGCCTCGGACCGCTGCTCGCGGGCGTCGCGGACCTCCACCGCGCGCGCGGGGGGGGCGGCCGGCGCCTCTTCGACACGCGCGGTAGGCGCCGCCTCTTCAGCCTTGGGCGCGCCGGTCGCCTGCGCGTCTGACTGTTGCGCCGTCGGTTCGGGTTGCGTCGTGTGATGTGTTTCGGCAACGGGCGCGGGCGGGGCCTGCGCTGCGTCGGCGGGCTGCTGCGTTGTCGTCGTCGCGGCCGGGTCGTGCGCCTGCCTCTGGTAGAGGTAGAGGCCCGCGCCGCCGAGCACGCCGCCGACGAGCACGGAGACGAGCACGAGCGCCAGCGACCACGAGCGGCGCGGGGCGGAGGGGCTTCGGTAGTCTCGCGCGGCCGAGAGTTCTTGCGCCGGGACGGCGTGCGCGTCCGCGCCGAGCGGGACGACGGGGCGCGCGATCAGAGTCTCCTCTGTGTCGAAGCGCGGAGAGACGCGCGTCGTCTCTTCGCCGCCGACCACGAGCGTCGCCTCGTCGTCGAGTAAAGTCTGTTGAGGCTCTTTCATATGCTTCCTGCAATAAAGGCCCGCTGCCCGTCCGGCGAACGCCTACGCGCTCCGAACGAACCGCAGGCCGGAGTCTACGGTCTTTTGATGTCCCTAACTTTAAACCTGCTGCCCCTTAAGAAAATTATAAAACGGTTGCGGCGGGCGTGTGTTCTCAGGTGGGGTACTCGTCGCGCGCGCCCGTCGCGGCGATCGGCGCGGCCGTGGACTTTTTAAGGTCGCCGAGCAGACCCCTGACCGAGTCGTTGACGATGCGGCCGACGACGCGCGGCGAGAAGTGTCGCTCGACGTGCGCGTGCGCGTTCGAGGCGAGGCGGCGCCACAACTCTTCGTCGCGGTAGAGACGCACGACCGCCGCGGCGAACTCAACGGCCGTGTCGGCGATGAGCGCCTCTTCGCCGTCGCGCAGGCTCATCCCTTCGGCCCCGACCGTCGTCGTCACAAGCGGGATGGCGTAGGCGAGCGCCTCGCCGATCTTGCCCTTGATGCCCGCGCCGAAGCGGATGGGTGCGACGAAGACGCGCGCGCGCGCGAACAGAGGGTCAACGTCCGGCACGTGCCCGAGCAGCCGTACGCCCTGCTCGGAGAACTGCGAGAACTCGTGCGGCGCTGCGTCCCCGACGAGGAGCAGTTCGACGCCCCGCAGCTCTCGTCTCACCTCCGGCAGCACCTCCCGGACGAAGAAGCGCACGCCGTCCTCGTTCGGGCGGTGGCGGAAGTTGCCGACGAAGAGCAGGTGCTCGCGCTCCGCGAAGGGGAGGCCGCACGCCTTCGGGCGGTGGATGGTCGGGACAACGACTGAGGGGACGCCGGGCGCCTCGCGCCCCATCACGTCGAGGTCTGTGGACGAGGCGAACCAGACGAGGTCGCTCCGGCGCGCGAGCCGCGTCTCCGTCTTCCTGTAACGCTCGGCCTCGTGCGTGCGCGAGCGAAGGGTCGCCCGTCAGCCCGGCTTCGCGCGCGAGCCGCACGAAGTGGAGGTCTACGGTGTCGAAGATGATCTTCACGCGCGGGTCTGTGCGGCGGATCGACGCGAGCAGCGCCTCGGCCACCTCGGGCCGGCTAACGACGGCCGCGCGGAAGTGTCGGGCCTTCAACAGGCGGCGGAGGTCGAGCGCCGAGGCCGTCTCCACGCCCTCCCTCCAAAGCAGCTTCTCGTACTCGGGCCAGACCCGTTTGCCCGTGGTGACGAAGACGGGGTGACACCATTCGGAGAGCGCGCGCAGGATGTTGAGCATGCGGGCGCTGCCGGCGTCGCGGTCGGGCGTCGGGATGCGGTCGTCGCAGACGGCGACCTGCGTGGCCCAGCGGCGGTTGGCCGCGCGCTCCACGTGGGCGGGTTCTTCCGGGTGGTGTTCGCGCGCAAGCACGTCGCGCCACTTGTCGTAGAACTTGTCGTGGTTGATGACCTGGTAACGCTTGTAGCCGGCGCGCGGGTCGATGCCCGCCGTCCCGCCCTCGAAGTGGTAGAGGCGCGAGGCCGGCTGGTAGACGACCTTGTAGCCGAGCGAGCGCACGCCCATGCAGAGGTCTGTATCCTCGTAGTAGGCGGGCGCGTAGCGGCGGTCGAACCCGCCGAGCCGCTCGAACAACTCGCGCCGGACGAGGAGCGACGCGCCCGAGCAGTAGTCCACCTCGCGCGCGAAGGTGAAGCGGCGGTCTTCGGGCGAACGAAGGCGGCCGTACTTGAACGTCTCGCCGTTCGACCAGATGACGGAGCCCGCCTCCTGTATGCGCCCGTCGGGGTAGAGAAAGAGCGAGCCGACCGCGCCCGCGCGCTCGTCGCGCTCGACGGTCTCGACGAGGTTCGTGAGCCAGCCGGGCAGGACGACCGTGTCGTTGTTGAGGAAGAGGAGGTATCGGCCGCGGGCGCCTCCGGCGCCCTGGTTGCCCGCGTCCACGAAGCCCCGGGTCTCCGGGTTAGCGAGGACGCGCACAAGCCCCCGGCAGGGCGG
>CAXTSK010000742.1:0-2611 GCA_964246655.1 uncultured Pyrinomonadaceae bacterium | reverse complement strand
GTAAGGGCGCGCCCCGACGCCCTTTCCCACATGCCCTGCTCAACGAAGTTTAGGGAGGAACCTATGCCGCAGCAGATTAACTACCGCTTACACGGCTCGACGGCGGCCGAGCCGCTCGTCAATAGCTGGGCCGTCTGGGCCGACCTCCTCTCCCCCGCGCCCTTCAGCCTGCACACCAGCAACTACCAGTTGAAGACGCTCACGTCCTACCTCACTAACCCGCAGATTCACGAGAAGGCTTGCCGGAATCCGAAGTTCATCGGCGGCCCGTTCGTCGATGTGCCGCCGGAGCGGGCCGGCGAAGTCCGCCAGTTATTGGCGCAGACCGAGGAGCGGCTGGCCGACAACGTGCAGTTCGCCGCGGCCCTCCGTGAGTTCCACGACCTGCTGGCCCGCGAGGCGCAGGGGCAGAGCCTCGAACCCTTCTACGAGAAGATACCGGGGCCGCTCAAGGGCTACGTCGAGCTGGTCTACGACTACTACAACAACCCCATCGTGCGGCTCTTCGAGAGCCTGCTCTACGAGAGCCCCTACTACAAGCGCGAGATTCAGTCGCTCCGTCTCTTCCGGCAGCGGCGCGACGACGAGCGCCGCTTCTTCCTGAGCACGCCGCGCCTGCCGCAGCCCGACCAACTCGACTGGGTCGTGCCCTTCGAGAGCGACCGCATCGACGAGTTCTTTAAGATCGAGGCCGAGCCGCGCCCGCTCGGCCACATCGCTGAGGTGCTGGGCCTCGATGCTGCGGGGCAGGAACTCTTGATGCCGCTGCTCTCTTCGGAGTCGGCCCCGTCCCCGCCGCGCTGGGAGGGGCCGGGCGCGCGCGTCCGCTACTTCGGCCACGCCTGCGTGCTGGTCGAGTGGAACGGCGTCTCCGTCATCACCGACCCCTGGCTCGGCGTGCGCTCTGAGGAAGGCGGCCTCGAACGCCTCTCCTACGACGACCTGCCCGTGAAGCTCGACTACGTGCTCATCACGCACGGTCACCACGACCACTTCAGCCTCGAAACGCTGCTGCGGCTGCGCCACAAGATCGGCTGCCTGGTCGTGCCGCGCTCGTCCGGCGTCTTCTACGCCGACCCTTCGCTGAAGCTCGCGGCCAAGCGCGCCGGCTTCCGCAACGTCATCGAGGTGGACGCGCTCGACTCGATCCCGCTCCCCGACGGCGAGATCATCGCGGCCCCCTTCCTCGGCGAGCACGCCGACCTGGCGCACGCCAAGAGCGGCTACGTCGTCCGCGTCGGCCGCGAGCAACTGCTCTTCGCCGCCGACTCCAACTGCCTCGACCAGCAGCTCTACAAGAATCTGCGCTCGCTGCTCGGCCCCATCGACACGGTCTTCCTCGGGATGGAGTGCGTCGGCGCGCCGCTCTCCTGGCTCTACGGCGCGCTGCTGCCCGTCAAGCCGCAACACGGCCACGACAAGTCGCGGCGCACGAGGGGCTGCGACGCGGCCGCCGCCCTCAACCTGCTCGACGCCGTCGGGGCGCGCCGCGTCTTCATCTACGCGATGGGTAACGAGCCCTGGCTGCAATACAAGATGGGCCTCGGCCCGGCCGACGACTCGCCGCAGGTGCTGGAGGCGAACAAGGTCTTGAAGCGCACGGCCGAAGCCAGCTTCGCCGAGGCCGCGCGCCCCTACGGCAAGTACGAGTTCACGCTCGGCCGTTAACACCGCCTGCATCAGCTCGACAACGGCGAGACGGCGTGGCACCGCAACGACGTGCTGTGCCGCACCGCCGCCAAGACCCCCAACTATTCAGACCCCGACTTCTGCCCGCAGCCCTGGGCTGACTGAAAGAGGAAGGGCCGCACGCGAGGAGAACTTGATGACGCAAGCGCCGATTCTGACAACCGGGATCCGGGAGGAGCGCGACTACTGGCTCGCGCGCCTGGCCGGCAGGGCCGAGAACGTCTACCTGCCGCCCGACCAGCCGCGCTCGAAGGTCTACTCCTACAAGGAGGAGGCCGTCGAGCTGCGGCCTCCGGCCGAGGTGCGCGAGCGCCTCGCGTCCCTCACGGGCGGCTCTCCCTTCCTCGTCTACACGACGCTGATGGCGGCGCTCAAGCTCTGCCTGCACAGGTACGCGAGTTCCGAAGAGATCGTCGTCGGCAGCCCGGCCCTGCGCGGCGGGGCCGAAGCGCCGCTCAACGCCCTTGCCATCCTCGACGCGGTGGACGAGCGGCAGTCCTTCCAGGCGCTCCTGCTGAAGGTGCGCGACACCCTGACGCAAGCATACGAGCGGCAGCACTACCCTTACGCCAGCCTGCTCGAAGACCTCGGCCTGGCGGACTCCTCCGACCGCTGCCCGCTGTTCTCCATCGCCCTCTCGCACGCGGAACTGCACGGCGAGCTGCCGCCTGTGCGGTGCGACCTCGTCGTCGAGTTCCGAGGCGCGACCGACGCGCTCGAAGGCGTCGTCAAGTTCAACGCGCAGCTTCACCGGCGCGAGACGGTCGAGCGCTTCGCTGGCCACTACCTGCGCCTTCTGGCCGAGGCCGTCTCTCACGCGAAGGCCCCGACGCGCGAGCTGACGATGACGAGCGAGGAGGAGCGCCACCGCCTGCTCGTCGAGTGGAACCGGACCGAGCACAACTTCGCGCAAGACCGTTTC
>CAXTSK010000741.1:0-2612 GCA_964246655.1 uncultured Pyrinomonadaceae bacterium | reverse complement strand
TCTTCGGCCGGTGGCAGGAACGCGAAGCCGCTCCACTCGGCGCGCCCGTCGAGCCACGCGGGCAGCACCTCGCGGCCGTCCGAAGCGTCAGGGCCGACGCCGCGCGCCTCCTCGCTCGCGTCCACGCTCGACAGCTCGGCCGGCTTGCCCTCGCCCAGGTTAAGCGGCTGTAAGCCTTCGCCCCCGCGCCAGGCGTAGACGCGCGTCCCCGGCAGAGACGCGCGCAGCAGCGCCGCTCGCTCTTCGAGCCACGCCTGCACCTCGCGCTCGGGGGTATTGGGCGGGAGCTTTGCCAGTGAGGCGGCGAGCGCCTTCGCGTTTTCGAGCGCCTGCCGCTCGGTCGCCTCGATCTCGACGGTGACGACGCGCACCATCGCCTGCGACGAGCTGCCCGTCGCCAGCAGCGCGCCGAGCAAGAGCAGCAGCACGACCGGCGTCAGCCCGACGAAGAGGTAGGTGATGATCAGCCGCCGCCTCACCCTCCACAGAAGCTTCCGCTTGAGCCGCACCGCGAGCTTGAGGCCGAAGTAGAGGAGGACGCACGCGCAGACGACGAAAGTGAGCGGGCCGAGCAGTCCGAAGGGCGTGTCCTGATAGAGCGAGGTGTCGTGAACGAACAGGCGCAGCAGGAAGAGCGCGACCGCCGCCAGCGCCACGCGCGGCATCGCCCGCCGGAACGACTCGCGCGCACGCGCGAACAGCCCGGCCACGCGCTCCCACTTGCCCGACTTCACGCCCATCAACAGTTCCCTTCCGACTTCATCCGAAAGCTTTTTGGAAAATCCAGAAAAGATTAACTACAGAGGCACAGAGACACGGCTTGTTGACTTATAACTTCAAAGCTGTGTCTCTGTGGTGAACCTGCGCTCATTACTCCCAACTACGACGGCCTCCTCTTTTACGCCGCCACGGCAGACGGTGTTTCAGCCTCAACTTCATCAACCTTCGGCGAGCGCGCGGACGTGCGCGGTGCAGGTCGCGCCGAGGGGGAGCTGGTTGGAGGCGCCGTCTCGGCACGAGCCGCGCCGCCCGGCGCAGGCTGATCGACGACGACGACCTCCCGATCCTCGAAGCGGCGCAAGCCGAGGCGGCCGCTGCCTGCCGATCCTTCGGCGCCGAGTGCCGTTTCCGCCGTCACGACGGCGTCCACGGCCGGCTGCCGGTTCCAGACGAGACGAGCCGACCCGCGCACGCCTCGCGCGCCCACTCTTTCGCCGCGCGCGTCAGCGCGACGAAGTCTTCGTCCGTCAACAAGAGTTGTCCCAGGGGGTCGCCCGCGTGCGAGTCGAAGCCCGCGGAGACGATGACGAGGTCGGGCTTGAACTTGGTCCCTATCTCTTCGAGCGCGGTCTCGAACGCGCGGCGGTGCTCCGAGGCGGGCGTGCGTGCGCGCAGAGGCAGATTCAAAGTGTAGCCGCGGCCGCGGCCGACGCCCGTCTCGGCGCGCGTGCCCGTACCGGGATACCAGGGGTATTGGTGCGCGGAGAAGAAGAAGACCGTCGGGTCGTCGTAGAAGATGCCTTGCGTGCCGTTGCCGTGGTGCACGTCCCAGTCGATGACGGCCACGCGCTCGACCTCTCTGTAATGCCGCTGCGCGTAGCGCGCCGCGACCGCCGCGGTGTTGAAGAGGCAGAAGCCCATCGCGCGGTCGGAAGTCGCGTGATGTCCCGGCGGTCGCACGGGCAGGAAGGCGTTCTGCGCCTCGCCCTTCAAGACCATGTCCACGGCCCTGCACGCGCCGCCCGAAGCGCGCAGCGCCGCTTCGAGCGAGCGCATCGAGACGGCCGTGTCCGCGTCGAGGTAGCCGACGCCTTCGCTGACGGCGCGCTCGACGTGCTTGAAGTGTTGCGGCGTGTGCGCGGCCTGCACGTCACCGCGCGGCGCGGGCGCGGCCTCAACTTCCAACAGGCGCGACCAGAGTTCCGCGTCGTCGCGCAGGGCTTGCATGACGACCGCGTAGCGCTCGGGGCTCTCGGGGTGGCCGGGACCCGTGTCGTGCTGCTCGAAGACGGGATGATGTATGATGGCCGTCGTCATGCGGCCGATTATGTGCGAGGGTCAGGGCGAGGTCAAACACCTTGGAGAGTAGGCAGTAGGCAGATGGCAGTAGGCAGTTCAAGGTATAATGTCTTTCAACTGCCTACTGCCATCTGCCTATTGCCTACTGTTCAGCGCGAGCATTGATTCGATACGCCGCCGCACGGTAAACGTGGGGGCGGCGAACATCCTCCGGCTCGCTCTCGCTTATAAGGCTTCGGTTTTCTTAAACTTAAACCGTCGCCGCCGTCGTGGCATCTAAGGGAATGGTGTTTGCTGAAGACAACCGCGTGATGTATCTCTCCCGTTTAAATTCGTGTTGATTCGATTAAGCGGAAGGAGCGAAAACATGCGGAAGGTTTCGGTCAGTCTACTCTGCATCCTATTCCTGTTGACGAGTTTGACGCTCGACGCGTCGGCGCAGACGAGGAAGCGTTCGCGGTTCGGGCGCAAGTCGCGTACGGCGGCGATGATCGTGGGCGGCGCGGCCGTCGGCGGGCTCATCGGCGGCAAGAAGGGAGCGGCCATCGGCGCGGGCGGCGCGGGCACCTACGCCTTCAACCGCAAGGCCGCGC
>CAXTSK010000740.1:0-2619 GCA_964246655.1 uncultured Pyrinomonadaceae bacterium | reverse complement strand
GTCGGGGATGTGGCGCGTGATGCCGTCGGAGCAGAGGAGGAAGATCGTCCCGCGTTCGACCTCGAAGCTGCGCATGTCCACCTCGACCGACGCCTCGGCGCCGAGGGCGCGGCTGATGACGTTGCGGTTCGGGTGCGTCGCGGCCTGCTCGGGCGTCAGGCGGCCGGCGCGCATCTCCTCTTCGACGAGCGAGTGGTCTGCGGTCTCGCGACTCAGACGGCCGTCGGGCGCGAGCCGGTAGAGGCGCGAGTCGCCGACGTGGCCGACGGTCGCGCGCAGGCCGTCGAGGTGGAGCGCGACGATGGTCGTCGCCATCATCGCGAAGCGCGGCTGCTCGCGCGACATGCGGTAGATGGAGTCGTTGGCCCTCTGGATGGCGATCTCCATCAGGTCTTCCACGTCCTCGCCCGCCGGGTGCTGGTTGGCGAACGCCTCCTGTAAAACTTCGATGGCGGTCTGCGAGGCGACCTCGCCGGCCTGCGCGCCGCCCACGCCGTCGGCGACGGCGAAGATGCGGTGCGCGGGCTCGCTCAGCATCGAGTCCTCGTTCTCGGGCCGCTTCTCGCTCAGGCCGCGGTCGGTGACGGCCGCCGTCTCGATGGTGTAGGCCCTCGGGTCTGCTGTCATTGAACCGCCTCCGGGATTTTGTACTCTTCCTCTTCGCGCGGCTCGTTCAGGGCGGCGGCCGCGCGCAGGTTCGGCGCCTCGGCGTCGCTGGCGTTGCGGTGCGAGAAGGCCAGGAGCATGCCGAGCATGGCGAAGCTCGTGATGAGGCTGAAACCCCCGTGACTGACGAAAGGAAGCGTGATGCCCGTCATCGGCAGGGCGCGCGTCGTGCCGCCGATGTTGACAATGGCCTGGAAGCCCATGAAGGCCGTCAGGCCCGCCGAGCAGAGCTTGGTGAACATGTCGCGCGCCTCAATCGACGTGCGCACGCCCGCGTTGACGAAGACGACGAGCGCGAGCAGGACGACCGCGCCGCCGATCAGGCCGAACTCCTCGCCGATGGCCGCATAGATGTAGTCCGAATCCGCGACGGGGATGACTTCGGCGAAGCCTAAGCCTAAGCCGCGGCCGGTCGTCCGCCCCGCGGCGAGGCCGAACGTGGCCTGCGAAGGCTGGAAGGCGATGCGGTCGAACCACACGTCCACGTTGACGGTCTTCTGCATCGCGGGGCTCGACTCGGCGAGCGACCTCATGCGCTGGTCGCGCGCGAGCGCGTCCTCATAGTCCTTCTTCCACCACTCCGTGTCGGGCGTGGGCGGGTCGAAGCCGTCGAGCCAGAGGTGGAAGCGCTGCTTGATGCGGTCGGGCAGCACCGAGCGGACGGGCGCGGCGATGGTGGCGAGCGTCGGCACCTTCTCCTGCACGTTGACGGGCAGGGCGCCGACGATGAGGATGACGACGACCAGCACCAGCGAGCCGACGAAGACGAGCAGTTGCGGCCAGCGCCGCACGGCGACGAGGTAGAGCGTCGTGTATGCGCCGGTGAAGACGAGCATCTGCCCGAAGTCTTTCAGCGCGAAGAACGGGATGAAAGGGATGACGCCCATCGCGAGCAGCGGGATGACGTTACGCGCGCGCGGCATGCCCCAGTAGGTGCGCGCCAGCTCACGGTAGTGAACCGTGAGAATCCCCGCGAAGCCGAGGAGGAAGGGAATCTTCGAAGGCTCCCAAGGCGTCATGTTGCCGCCGAACTTGCCCGCGCTCGACCAGATGATGGCGCCGAAGAGCGGGACGAGCGTCGCCAGCACGATGATGAAGCTGTTGCGCTGCATCCAGTCTAAATACTTATCCTGAACGCAGAGCCAGTAGGCCAGAGCCATCGCGAAGAAGGCGAAGAGCGGAATCCAGGTGAACGAAGAGGTGAGCGCGCGGCCGACCGTGACATCGGAGCGGCGCACGACCTCGGGCGTGGCGGCGGGCTGCGCGGCCATCGGGTCGAGGCCGAGCGCCTGCTTCTTGTCGGGGCCGTAGAACTGGTTGATGTAGCGCAGGCGTTGCACCTGCGTCTTCTCGGCGCGCGCCTGCGCCTTGTTGCCCGAGCCGTACTCGGGGTCGCTGTAGAGGCGGTACTGCACGAGCAGCCCGACCGAGAAGAGGAGGATGGCCGCCGTGTAGAGCGTCCAGTTGCCCTTAAACTGCATCGCGCGCGAGAACCAGAAAAGCAGGACGATGAGCGGCACGTAAAGCAGGATGTCGCGCGCGGCGCCCACCATGGAAGGCTCGTAGCCGCGCAGCAGCGCCGAGTCGTAGACGGCCCAGTAGCCGACGACCTCCAGCCCGACGATGAGCAGCAGCAGCAGTAGGTGTGTCGAAGCGCGATTCGTCATCAAACAATCCCCCGGGTCGTCTTACTGATTCGCCTGATTCGTCGCACGCGGTCGCGCGGCGGGAGTCGCACGCGCGGCAGGCGTTGCAGTCGGCTGCGGCGTCTGGCCCTGCGGCCGGCCTTGCTGACGGCCCGCGTTCTGCGGCGGCTGTTGTTGCTGCGCGGGGGCGCCGGCGGCCGTGAGCAGTCCGAGGTCGCGCGCCTTGAGCACTAACGCGGCCGCGACCGGCGCGGCGGCCCGCGCGCCCTAGCCGCCCCCCACGATGGTGACGGCGATGGCAAGCTGG
>CAXTSK010000739.1:1523-2623 GCA_964246655.1 uncultured Pyrinomonadaceae bacterium | reverse complement strand
CAACGCGCCCGTCACGAAACTCTGATCGCCCACACGCGCCCCGCCCCGAGTCAGCGCGCGCCCGCGCCGCACCTCTCCGAGCACGATTGAATCGATGACGACGCCCTCCGGCGTCCGCGAAGTGTCGCCCCCGACGATCCGCACGCCGTAGACTTCGGCCAACGAGCGCACGCCTTCATAAAACCCTTCCAGAAAACGCCCGCGCCACAGCGAGCGCGGCACGCCGACCGAGAGCAGGCAGAAACGCGGCCGCGCCCCCATCGCCGCCGCGTCCGACAAAGACACGGCCAGAGCCCTGTGCCCCAGGTCGCGCGGCGAAGTCCAACCCTCGTCGAGCCGGAAGTCAACGCCTTCGACCAACAAGTCCGTCGTGACGACGAGGTCGAAGCCCGCGCGCGGCCTCAACACCGCGGCGTCGTCGCCGATGCCTTGGACGAGTGATAAGTGTTGAGTGACGAGTGTTGAGTGTTTGCGCGTGAGTTCCCGACGACGCAGGCGCTCGATGAAGTCGAACTCGCTGCGGCCGCCACTCATCGCTTAAAGGTTACGCCGTAAGGAGTCGAGACCGGCCCTGATGGTCTCGGGCGAGGTCGAGAAGGAGAAGCGGAGGTGGCCCTCGCCGTGCTCGCCGAAGACGCCGCCGGGCACGGTCGCCACCTGCGCGCGTCCGAGCAGGATGTCGGCGGCGGCGCGGCTGTCCGTGTGTATGCGCGAAACGTCGGGGAAGGCGTAGAAGGCCCCGGCCGGCGGGTCGCAGATGAGCCCCAACTGGCACAGCCCCGAGACGAGCAGGTCGCGCCGCTCGCGGTACGCGCGGCGGATGCCTTCGTAGAAGTCCGTGGGTAGACTGAAGGCCGCGAGCGCCGCCCACTGCGAAGGCGTCGAGACGCCGTTCGTCGTGTAGAGCAGGCCCTTCTTCAAGCCCGTCATCCACGGCTCGGCCGCGACGGCGTAGCCCATGCGCCAGCCCGTCATCGCGTAAGACTTCGAGAGCGTGTAGCACGTAATCGTGCGCTCGAACATCCCTTCGAGCGAGGCGATGGAGACGTGCTCTTCCTCGTAGACGAGGTCTTCGTAAGCCTCGTCGGCGATGACGACGA
>CAXTSK010000739.1:0-1450 GCA_964246655.1 uncultured Pyrinomonadaceae bacterium | reverse complement strand
CGAAGCGCGCCACCTCTTCCGCCTCCTCGCGCGTGAAGACCAGCCCCGTCGGGTTCTGCGGCGTGTTGAAGTAGATGGCCCGCGTCTTGTCGGTCGCGTGGCGCGCGAGCGTCTCGTAGAAACCCTCGCGCCGCGCCTCGGTGCTGCGGACGAGGACGGTCACGCCCTCGCAGTGCGCGATGAGGTCGCGGATGGGCGTCCAGAAGGGGGAGAAGACGAGCACCTCGTCGCCGGGATCGACGACCGACTGGAAGGCCGCGAAGAGACCCTGCATGCCGCCGTTCATGACGACCACGTCCTCTTCGCGCGCGGTGATGCGGTTGCGCGCGCGCAGCTTTTCGGCGGCGGCCGCGCGCAGCTCGGCGATGCCCGAGGAGGGGGCGTAGCGCGTGCGGTTCTCGGCCAGCGCACGCGTCATCGCCTCCTTGATGGGGTCGGGCGTTTCGAGGAAGGGCTCGCCGCCCTCGAACTGGAAGACCTTGGCGCCCCCGGCGCGCAGCTCCAGAATCTTGTTGCGGATATTGACGATGTCGGAGAATCCGACGCCGTCAAGCCGCCTCGACAAACGGAAGACAGAAGGGGACGTAGACACTGCGCGCGCCTCACCTCTCGAAAGGTTTTTGACCAAGCGCGGATTATAGCCTTCGGACTGAGGAAGCGTCCAACCCAAGCGGTTGAGGATATCGTCGGAGCGTAGCCCCATATCGTGTACGCAGGTCGTGCGAATACGTCTGGACGGCGCACGCCTCTTCTTACAATTTGGAGACAAAACGATTGCAATGCTTTTGGATTAGGCACAAGCCCGCGCAAGTTTGCTAGATTGTCGAGGTGGCTGCCGGACGCGTTTCGCAGAGGAACGGCACTTGCCACTCTCCCCTACGTGTACGCTCATTCACGTGCGTCCCAAAAGATCATTTGAGACTAGAGGAGAGACCGACCAATGACTTCGACGAATAAGCTTCTGCCCGTGGCGCTCGTGGCGGCACTGCTCGGCGGCACCGTCGGCGCGTTCGTGATGCGCCCGAGCAACAATAACTCTGAGATCGCCAAGGCCGAGGCGCCGAAGCAGCTCGTGGCCGGCGAGGCCACGACGGTCAACCCGGCCGACGAGCAGAAGGCCATGCTCGACAAGGAACTGGACGACGCGACGAAGAACATGACTGCGGAGGAGCGCGCGGCCTTCAAGGATGGCTTCCTTGAGGGCGTCGAGGCGGCCCGCGAGTCGAACCTGACGGGCACGGCCCCGGCGACGGTCACGCGCGTTGTTAACACCGCTCCGGCCCGGCGCACCGTCGTTCGCCGTAGCGCGGCTCCGCGCCGCGTCTACTACGACTACGGCCAGACCCGGGGTCGCTCCTTCTGGCAGAAGCACCGCGACAAGCTGACGGTCGCGATGGGCGCGGGCGGCGGCGCGCTGCTCGGCGGCCTCATCGGCGGCAAGAAGGGCGCG
>CAXTSK010000738.1:2350-2627 GCA_964246655.1 uncultured Pyrinomonadaceae bacterium | reverse complement strand
GCGCGAGCACGTGCGCGTGCGTCTGCCGGAGTACATGGTTCCTTCAGCCTTCGTGCGGATGGAGGCGCTGCCGCTAACGGTTAACGGGAAGTTGGACAGGCGGGCGCTGCCCGCGCCGGGCGAGGCGGAAGAGCAGGGGAGTGGCGGCGAGGCGAAGGGGCCGCGGGCCGGGGGGCCTCCTGGCCCCGGGCGGAGGTCGCGACCAGGGGCAGGAGGATGGCGAGCGAGCGGGCGAGACGGGCCATCGGCCGGGCCTCCGAACAGAGGGCGCGTGGGC
>CAXTSK010000738.1:0-2340 GCA_964246655.1 uncultured Pyrinomonadaceae bacterium | reverse complement strand
GTCGAGGAGGTGCTGTGCGGGATGTGGGCGGCGGTGCTCGGGGTAGAGCACGTTGGCGCGGGCGACAGCTTCTTCGACCTCGGCGGCCACTCGCTGCTGGCGACGCAGGCGGTGTCGCGCGTGCGCGAGGCGTTTCGCATCGAGTTGCCGTTGAGGGCGATCTTTTCCGCGCCGACGCCGAGGGAGATGGCCGCCGTCGTCGAGCGTGCGCGCGCGGCCGGTGAGACGCTGGCGTCTCCGCCGTTGATGCCGGCGGGTCGTGAAGGGGCGTTGCCTCTTTCGTATGCGCAACAGCGTCTGTGGTTCATCGAGCAGTTGAGAGAGAGCGGCGGGGCTTACAACATCTTCGCGGGGCTGCTGCTGGATGGCGAGTTCGACCGGCGCGTGCTGGAGCATGCGGTGGGGGAGGTCGTCAGGCGGCACGAGACGTTACGGACGACTTTCGCGCTGGGCGAGGGCGGGCCCGTGCAGTTCGTGCACGCGGCGCGTCCGGTCAGGCTTCCGGTCGTCGATCTGAGCGGCCTGCCGGAGCCGGCGCGAGAGGCCGAGACGGAGCGTCTGGGCGCGGAAGAGTCGCGCAGGCCGTTCGACCTGTCGCGCGGGCCGCTCTGGCGCGTCACGCTCGTCAGGCAAGGCGCGCGCAGGCACGCGCTGCTCTTCGCCATGCACCACATCATCTCCGACGGCTGGTCGATGGGCGTGCTCATACGCGAAGTCACGGCCCTCTACACGGCCTTCTCGCAAGGCCAGGACTCGCCGCTCGCGGAGCTTCCCATTCAGTACGCGGATTACGCCGTGTGGCAGAGGAGCTGGCTCCGGGGCGAAGCCCTCGAACAGCATTTAGATTACTGGCGGCGCCAGCTCGAAGGCGCGCCCGCGTTGATGCCGTTGCCGCTCGACCGGCCGCGCCCCGCGGTGCAGACCACCAGAGGCCGCGTGCGCGACCGCCTTCTGCCCGCGACGCTCGCGCGCGAGTTGAAGGAGTTGAGCCGCGCCGAGTCAGCGACGCTCTTCATGACGCTGCTGACGACGTTCAAGGTGCTGCTGCGTTACGTCTCGGGCAGCGACGTTGTCGTCGTGGGCACGGACGCGGCCAACCGCGACCGCGCCGAGACGCAGGGCTTGATCGGGTTGCTGCTCAACCAGCTTGTGCTGCGGACGAATCTCGACGGCGACCCGACGTTCCGCGAGCTGCTCGGGCGCGTGCGCGAGGTGACGCTGGAGGCTTACGCGCGGCAGGACTTGCCCTTCGACAAGCTCGTCGAGGCGCTGCGCCCCGAGCGCGACCTCGGCTGGAACCCGCTCTTTCAGGTGATGTTCGGCCTCCACAGCGAGCCCGCGCACGAGTTGAAGCTCGGCGACGTGACCTTCACGCGGCTCAGGCGCGAGAGCACGCTGACAGTCTTCGACCTCAGCTTCTACTTCGCCGAGACGCCGCGCGGGCTCGCCTGCACGCTGCGCCACAACGCAGACCTCTTCGAGGCGACAACGGCCGAGAGGCTCTCCGCACTCTTCGAGTGTCTCCTGCACGCGGTGGTCGCCGCGCCGGGCGCGCGGCTCGGCGAATTGACCGCGAAGCTGCGCGAGAGGGACGAACAACTCCGGCAGGCGGAGGCGGCGCGTTTGCAGGAAGCGCGGCTGCGCCGCCTCGGCAACCTCAAGCGCAAGCCGGCGGCGCGCGCTTAACTCACAGTCAAAAACTTCTTCTCTCACACTCGACATTTCAGAGCGACGAACGAAGCCGTGAACACGCAAAGACCCGTCTTGAAAAAGCTGCCGACCGTGAAGCGCAAGGCCGTCGGTCTGACGACGGAAGAGCTCGTGCGGGCCGAGACGTTCCGACCCGGCGAGCCGCTTCCGCTCGTCATCGAGCCGCGCATGGAAGGGCTTGAGGTCGCGGCGTGGGCCGAGAGCAACCGCGAGTTTCTGGAAGAGCGTCTGCCGCGACACGGCGCGATCCTCTTCCGCGGCTGGCGCACCTCGACGGTGACGGAGTTCGAGCGGCTGGTGGCGGCGGCGGCCGGCGGGGCTCTCCCGTACCGCGAACGCTCTTCGCCGCGCAGCCGCGTCGGCGAGAACGTCTACACCTCGACCGACTACCCGGCCGACCAGTCCATCTTCCCGCACAACGAGCACTCATACGCGCGCACGTTTCCGCTCAAGCTCCTCTTCTGCTGCCTGACGCCCGCGCAGTCCGGCGGCGAGACGCCGATTGCCGACACGCGCCGCATCTACCGGCGCATCTCGCCGGACGTGCACGCGAAGTTCGCCGAGCGCCGCTGGATGTACGTGCGTAACTTCGGCGAGGGCTTCGGCCTTCCGTGGCAGACGGTCTTTCAG
>CAXTSK010000737.1:0-2634 GCA_964246655.1 uncultured Pyrinomonadaceae bacterium | reverse complement strand
GGCCGAGTGTTTAAGACTCGACTCACGACGGCGGGGCCTTCAACTGCCTACTGCCATCTGCCTACCGCCTACTCTCCTTCACTCCCCGATGCTCTTGCGGATGAGGTAGGACATCTTGATGAAGAAGAGGCGGCCGTTGCGGCGGAAGCCGGGCTCCAGCGCGCGCGAGAAGGGGTTGAGGCCGTTGCGGTTCATGTCGTCGTTGTAGCCGACGTAGAAGCTCGTCCCGGGGTTCGGCGTCCAGCCCAGCAGGAACTGGCCGCGCGCGTTGCGGCCGAGCGTCGTGTAGTCCACGCGCCCGCGCGCGAAGATGAAGCGCGTGAACTGGTAGGTGCCGCGCAGGCTGTAGATGTTGTCGTCGAAGGCGGTGCGCCCCGTGTCGTGGCGCACGAGCCGCGCCTTGTTGTAGTTGAGCGAGAGGCGCAGCGCATCGGTCGGCTTGTACGTGGCGCTGCCTTCGACCGTCCACTGGTTGCCGGGGCCGGGGTCGCGCGGCGCGTCCGGGTCGCGGAATCCGCCGGGGCTCGCGCGCGGGAAGTCGGGGTTATCCGTCCCGTAGTCGAAGTCCATCTGGCCCCAGCGGTAGAGGCTGAAGATGTAGAGCGCGTACTTCTTCGACGGCGTCGTCTCCACGTAAAAGTATATGTCGCGGTTGAAGGCCGAGCGTTCCGTGTCCGCGCCGGAGAAGGTGCAACGGCGCAGCCGCTTCTCCTCGTTCACGTCGAGCGTCGTGAGGTCGTCCGGGATGATCGGCTCCAACGTGCCGGTCGGGTCGCAGACCGGGAGCGTGGAGGCGCGGGCGGGGCCGAAGGTGTTGATGGCAGCGCGGGCCAGCGCCTCGCGCGTCGGGCCGAACTCGGACTCGAAGACGCGCTCGTAACCCTCCTCGACGCCGAACCCGATGAAGGTCTGCTTCTGCATCCGCAACTGCATCTGCGACTCGTTCTGGAAGAACTGGCTGCGGTAGTTCCAGTCGAAGTTGCCGGTCGTGTTGTTGAAGAAGCGCCAGCTCACGAGCTTCGCCTTCGGCTTGTCGTTCGACTGGTAGCGCCAGAAGAAGTCCTGGTTGTGCGTGTTGTAGCGGCGGTCGAAGCCCACGTCGGCGCGGAAGAAGCGCGAGCGCCCCACGGCCGCGTAGTTCCAGCCCCAGTTGCGCCCGGCCCGGTCGAGGTTGTAGGCGTAGGCCAGCCCCTTCTCCTTGCGGTCGAAGATGCCGTCGTCCTCGGCGTAGAAGAACGGGGTGTGCGTGACGCTCCCGAGCGCCTGCGCCCAGAAGACCGTCTGCTTGTCGAGGCGGTAGCGCACGTCGAAGCCTGCCACGGTGTTGTAGCGGTCGACGAAGCTGTGCGTCGTGCCGAGGAAGCCGATGTGCCCCTCCTTGCCGATGTCGCGCTTGAAGCGGAGGACGCCGAAGGTCGCGTTCTTGTCGAGCGTCTTGAGGATCGCCTCGCGCTGGCCGGCCAGCGCAGCCGTGAGCCCCGCGTCGGGGGCTTTGGAGAGGTCGGCGGTGGCGCGGATGAGGTCGCGCTTGTCGTCGTCGAGGTTGCCGGGCGCGTTGTCCGACGCGAACATCAGGCCGAAGGTGTTGCGGCCGCGCTTGCCCGTGAACTTGACCGCCACGTCGGGATCGACGATGGTGCGCGTGTGGACGGCGCTGATGAGCGTCTCGAAAATCTCCTTGCCTTCGAGGAAGAAGGGACGCTTCTCCTCGAAGAAGATGGGGAAGCGCTGGTTGGCGGTGACCACCGTCGCGTCGGCCTCGACCTGCGCGAAGTCGGGGTTCAGGGCGAGGTCGAGCGTCATCGTCGGCGAGATGCCGAACTTGGCCGTCAGCCCCGGGTCGAAGCCGACCGGGTGGTTGACGAAGCGGCCCTGGTCGGCGGGCACTTTGCTCTGGGCCGCCTCGGTGAAGGCGCGCTGCGCCGTCGTGATGGTCGGCACGCGCCGCCCCTCCTCGGAGATGGTCAGCGAAGGAATCAGCTCGATGGTGCGTTCGGTCGAGATGCCTTCGAGCCCCGTGACGTGACCCTCCTGCCCGAGCAGGCTGGAGTCGTCGCGCGAGATGGGCATCCACGACGACTGCTCGTTGTTGAGCCGCTTGATGGTGCGCAGCAGGTGGAGGCCCCACTTCTTGTCCTTGCCCGCCTCATAGCGCAGAGACTTGAACGGGATGGCGACCTCGACCGTGTAGCCGTCTTCGAGCAGCACGCCCTTCGACTCGTGCACGATGTCTACGGAGAAGTCTTCGTTGATGCCCTCGGTGAAGATGGCGTCGGCCTGCACGCCGAGCGGGTTGAAGATCAACTCGTAGGCGCGGCGGCCGTCGTTGAAGGTGTCGAGCCAGATGCCGACCCAGTCGTCGTCAAACACCGCGTCGCGCTTGGCGATGGTTGCGCGCACCTTGCCCGGCTCGTCGTAGGCGCGAAAGCCGACGTAGATGAACTTCGAGTCGTAGCCGATGCGCACCTCGGTCGCCTGCGAAGGCGCGATGAGGTCAACGGGGCGGAACTGTACGAAGTCCCTGAAGACGGCCGCCGACTTCCAAATCTCCTCGTCGAGCTTGCCGTCGATGACGGGCGCCTTGTCGAAGCGCGCGAGCCGCGTCGCCTCCACCTTCTCCGGGGTGCGTAGCGC
>CAXTSK010000736.1:0-2635 GCA_964246655.1 uncultured Pyrinomonadaceae bacterium | reverse complement strand
GCGCGCCGTCGCGCAGGTGCGGGGCCGACATGGCGAGCGTGGTGAAGGCTTCGCGCTCGCGCGCGGCGATGGCGAAGTGGAGCGCGAGGACGAGTTGGTCGGGGCTCGGGTCGAAGCCGGGCTGCCGTCGCGCGAAGCCCCGCGCGAGCGCCGGGGCCGCCTCACCCCACAGCCGCCGCACGGTCTCCGCGTCGCGGTACAGAGCCCACTCGAAACAGGCCGCGCGCCAGCACGCGTTCGCCAGAGACTGTAACGCCCCCGCGTCGTGCATTGACTGTCGCCGGTAGACGGCCAGCATCCGCCGCTCATGGTTCAGCGACCGCAGGTCGTAATCGCCGGTAGGTTGATTAGCAGAAGACGACATTTACGCCGTCGCGGGCAGGAGGCGTGTGACGCCGAAGGTGTCGGGCTGCGCCGCGCCTTCGGAGACCGTGCCGCCGACGAGCGCGGCGTGGAAGCGGCCGTCGGCCAAAGCCTCTTCGAGCATCTCGCCGAGCAGGTTGTGGTCGGCCTGCGCCGAGTCCTTGAGTCGCTCGATGAGCGCGCGCATCCAGCCCTCGGAAAGCGGCGGCTGGCCGTAGACCCACTCCATCTCCGACCCGTTGACCTGCGCCTGCACGGCCGCGAAGTGCGGCGGGTTCAGCGTCCGCCCGTCGAAGCCGATGAGCGAGTAGACGGCGTCGAAGCCGTAGATGAGCAGCGGCGACAGGCGCACGGGGGATGACTCCGCGCCCGCGCCCGCCATGGGCTTCAGCACGCCGCCGAGACTCCCCATCCACATCAACTGGTCGAGCTTGAGGGGCACGCCGTCCTTCGTCACGAAGGCATGACCTTCGGCGTCCGTCAGCATGCCGCCGAGCGCGGCGACGAGCCGCGGAATCTCCATGCGCGCCGCGCGGCCGGGCAGCGCGGGCGTGAGCAACACCAACAGTTCGTCGAGCGCGTCAGCGCCGCCCGGCGTGCCGGACAGGACGCGCAGCAGCGCGAGCAGCGGCGCCTCCTCGACCTCGCCCAGTCCGACCCCGAGTCCGGCCGAAGACGGCAGCGCCGATAACCCCCCCCGCGCGGCCGCCCGCCGCGCCGGTCGACCTTGCCGTCGTTCATCTGGGCGCGCGCGTGAAGGTGGCGCGCGGCCGCCAGCAGCTCGCGCGTAACTAAATCGACGGCGTCGAGCGTGCGCATCAACTCCATCATCTCCGTCGCGACGAGTGCGCGCCCCGACAGTGGGAACGGGCTGCGGCTGACCTCGGGCGGGAGGAAGGCACCCGTTTGTAGGTCGCGCAGGACTTCGAGCGGATGCGGCGCGGGCAAGTCGCCGGGCCGCCGCGGCAACTCGAAACCGGCCGGAAGCCTGCCGCCACCACCTTCTCCGCGCCCTTCGCCGTAGAGCAGACGCGCGAGCCCCGCCTCGGCCCGCGCGACGACGCGGCCGCCCGTTGACTCGGCCCGGCGGAAATACTTGTCGAGCATCGTCGCCGCCAGCAGCTCGCCGACCGCCTCGTCGAAGACGCGCGGCGTGACGTTGGACGCCGCCGCGCCGCCCGTCTCTGCCACACGCTCAAGCGTGCGCGCGACGCGCGCGAGCGCGTGTTCGAGAATCTTGACCGCGTGCCCGTCGTCGCCCGACGCGCCCCGCCGTTCGAGCGCGGCGAGGAGGTCTGTGCCGAGGAGTCGCGAAGTGCTGTCGAGCACCTGACGCAACTCGCGCGGGAGCTGCGCGCCCAACGCGTCGCCGCGCAGGTAGGCGACGACCGAAGCGAGATTCAAGTTGCCGTGCGCGTCGTTGGTGAAGTTAAGCGCGCCGCGCCCGTGCGCGTCGAGCGGGCCGTGTCCGTCGGAGTCGTGCGGCCCGCGGCCGTGCGAGTTGTCGAGGCCGTACGCGTTGCCGTTCGGGTTGTTCGAGGTCGTGCGGAAATTACCGCGGCCATGGTCTTCGTCGCCGCGGCCGAAGCTTTGCACGCGGTCACCGCGGCCGTCGTTGCCTTGACTGCGAGATTCGTGTGAGCGGCCGTGTTCGTCGTCGCGGCGGCCGTGAGTTTCATGAGAGCGGCCGTGTTCGTGGTTATCGAAATTGAATGACCGGTGGGAGCGGCCGTGTTCGCCGTCACCGTTGGAGGGGACGCGCGCCTGTCGCGTGTCGCGCACCTCCGTCCGGTTCGTGTCGCGCGAGTCGTGCCCGTCGCCGTCCCTGTACTTCTTCGCCTGGCCGGGCGGGGTGTGCCCTTCGCCGCGCGGGTTGCGCGTGCGATTCGTGAGCGCGTCGCCGGTTCGTTCGAGGAGCCGTTGAATCTTCTGCTTGCCTTCGTGGAGAACGTCCTGCACGCGCGCGTGCTTGTCCTGGCCGTTGCCGTGGCCGCGCAGGCCGCGCGTCTTGTTGCCGCCGCCATCGCGCGGCACGCTCTCCTCGCGGGCGTTGGTCTCGCGCGCGTCGTTGGACGAGTGCGAATCGGCCGGGCCCACGCCGCTGGAGCCGATGTGCAGGTTGTGCTTGACCTTGTCCAGACCCATGGCCGAAGGCTCCGCGCGAGGCGTGTTGCGGACGGAAAAATTTTAGAGGCTCAGTCCTTCTTCGCGCCCGACACGCGCGCGACGATGGCGGTCGGGTAGTTGCCGATCTCGTGGTACTTCATCTCGG
>CAXTSK010000735.1:0-2635 GCA_964246655.1 uncultured Pyrinomonadaceae bacterium | reverse complement strand
CGTCGCCCAGCTCGATGATGACGAGGTCGGGCGCCGACTCGTTGAGCTTGGAGATGATGGCCTTCGCCACCGGCGCGAGGTCGCCGACGCCGACCGTCGAGGGCAAGCCGCAGTCGAGGAAGCTCGCGGTCGCGACGGCGCCGTGGTCGGCCATGTTGAGCGTGTCGCGCAGCGCGGCCACGCCCGACAGCTTCGCCGCCGCGACGCGCATCCCCTGCCGCGTCGCCTGCCGCACGATCTCGGTCGCCGCGAAAGTCTTCCCCGAGTTCATGCACGCGCCCGCCACGATGACGAGCGGCGCGCACCCTTCCGGCAGCGAGTCGCGCAGCGCGAGCGCGCCGTCGGCGATGTTCCGAACCCGCTGACTTTCATCAACCAGGAAGCCGAGCACCTCGACCTCAATCGCGTCGCTCAGGGACGAGTGATGCCCCTTGCAGTAGCCGATGACGCCGCCCATGTTCAAGAGGTGCAGGCGGTCGCCCGCCCCGGCCTCGCCCGGCACGTCGCCCACGAAGCCCTTCAGCGCGCGACGGCTCCCCAGGGCGCCGACGAGCACGTCGCCGGGGTTGATCTTCGCCAGGCGACCCGTCGGGAGTTCGAGCTGGTTGTAGGTCGCGCTGTCGGTCAACGCGCGCACCACAACCACGTCGCCCACGCGCGCCGCACGGCGACCGCCCACCACGGCCAAAGTCCGCCCGAGCCCCAGCCCCGACACGACCGAACCGATCTTGTCGGCCTCCACGACCGTCACCTTCGTCCCCATCTCTTCCATCGCGGGCGTCCCCCTTTTAACTAGTCTGCGTTGACTTTCGCGAGTGTGCGTAGCCGCAGCGCGTTGAGCTTGATGAAACCCTCGGCGTCGCGCTGGTTGTAGACCGTGTCGGCCTCGAAGGTCGCGAGCTTCTCCTGGTAGAGCGAGTTCGGCGAGCGCCTCCCGGCGACGATGACGTTGCCGCGGTAGAGCTTCACCCTGACCTCGCCCGTCACGCGCTCCTGCGTCGCGTCGATGGTCGCGCGCATCAGCTCCGACTCGGGCGCAAACCAGAAGCCGTAGTAAGCACTCTCCGCGAACTTCAGGCTCAAGGCGTCGCGCATCCGCAAGACCTCCCGGTCGAGCGTTAGGGATTCGAGCGCGCGGTGCGCGGCCTGAAGGATGGTCACGCCCGGCGTCTCGTACACGCCGCGCGACTTCATCCCGACGAAGCGGTTCTCGACCAAGTCAACGCGCCCGACGCCGTGCTCGCCGCCCAGGCGGTTGAGCGTGGAAAGAATTTCGACCGCGCCCAACTTCTCGCCGTCGATGCTCACGGGCACGCCCTTCTCGAACCCGACGACGACGTACTGCGCGTCCGCGCGCGCGTTCTCCGGCGCGGCCGTCATCTGGAAGATGTCCGCGGGCGGCTCGGCCCAGGGGTCTTCGAGGATGCCGCCCTCGTAAGAGACGTGCATCAGGTTGCGGTCGGTCGAGTAAGGCTTCTCGGCCGTCGCCGTGACGGGTATCGAATGCTCCTTCGCATACGCGATGAGGTCGCTCCGGCCCTTGAACTCCCATTCGCGCCACGGCGCGACGACCTTGATGTCCGGCTCAAGCGCGTAGTAGGTCAGCTCGAAGCGCACCTGGTCGTTGCCCTTGCCCGTCGCGCCGTGCGCCACGGCGTCGGCGCCCTCGCGCCGCGCGATCTCGATCTGCCGCTTCGCGATGACCGGGCGCGCGAGGCTCGTGCCGAGCAGGTAGACGCCCTCGTACAAGGCGTTCGCCTTCACCGCCGGCCACACGTACTCCTCGACGAACTCCTCGCGCAGGTCTTCGACGTAGAGCTTCGACGCGCCGCTCTTCAGAGCCTTCTCTTCGAGCCCCGCCAGCTCCTCGCCCTGCCCCACGTCCGCGCAGTAGCACACGACCTCGCACCCGTACTGCGCCCGCAGCCAGTGCAACATCACCGACGTGTCGAGCCCGCCCGAGTAAGCCAAAACGACCTTCTTTATCTTCTCCGTCACGCCTTCTCCTTCTCTCACTCTCAACTAACCGAACAGCTCCCACACCTTCTTGATGACCGCGCGCTGCGCCTTGCGCTCGTGCACGGCGATGAAGATCGTGTCCTCGCCGGCGACCGTGCCGACGATCTCGTCCAGCCCCGCGCGGTCGATGGCGACCGCCACCGCCGAGGCCAGCCCCGGCTCGCACTTCGCCACGACCAGGCACTCCCCCGCCGGGTCTAAGCCCAGCAGCCCGTGCGCCGCCGCGCCCTCCGCCGCGCGCGGCAGCGTATAGTGACCGTTGTGCTTGACGACCCCCAGCTCCTCCAGGTCACGCGATACGCTCGGCTGCGTCGCCACGAACCCGGCGCGCTCCAACAGGGCCGTCAACTCCTGCTGCGTGCCGATGCGGCGCGCGCGGATGAGGCTCATGATCTTCTGCTGGCGCTTCGTCTTGTGCATACATTCAATAATCCCGTCGTTATGCAACAAGATTGCATAACGAATGAATAGATGCATAAATTCCCAGCAAAGATGCAGCTACGCACGCCTTCGGCACAGGTTTTTGTGTAGAATCGCGGGCGGGAGGGCGACGAATGAGCGAGGCGAAATAGTTGTGGGGCGGGCGCTTCGCGGGGCAGATCGACCCGGGGTTCGC
>CAXTSK010000734.1:0-2636 GCA_964246655.1 uncultured Pyrinomonadaceae bacterium | reverse complement strand
GGGGCCTGGGCGGGCCCGACGACGGCCCCGCGCGCCAGGCCGCGCTCGACGCGGTCATCGCGGCGGGCGGCGGCACGTTGCTCGTGCCCGCGGGCCGCTTCGTCATCGCCACCCCGGTCGTCGCCTCCCCGGGCGTGCTCGGCCTCTCGGTAGAGATCCGCGGCGTCGAGTCCACGACGCCCGTCCCGCCGCCGACCGCAGGCGGCGACCAACTCTCGCGCGGGCTCGATCTCACCTCGGAGTTCCAGCCCAAGACCGGCTCGCAGGTGGCGCTCACGTTCCTGAACCTGGGCAGCCTCCTCATACAGGACATCGCCTTCATCGGCACGCCTGACGAAGGCAACGACGCGCTCATCACGCTCTCCGTCGTCAACATCCCCGACGCCGTCGTCCGCCACTGCGAGTTCTACGGCTTGGCGAGCCTCGCGCCCGGCGGCTCCATCGTCCAGAACTGGGGCAGCGGCCTCACCATCCGGCAGACCGAGTTCCTCGGCTGCACCGCCAACAGCGGCCTCTACACGCCGGTCGTCCAGAACTTCCTCTGGGAGTCGATTGTCGTCGAAGACACGATCTTCATCGACTACGGGCAGCGGCCCGAGTTGTACGCGAAGACGGGCTTCGGCTCGCCGATCTCGTGGATCAACATCGGGCATGCGGCGCCGCCGACGGCCGCCTCTTCGCGGCGTGAGGTCGTGCTGCGCAACGTCTTCCTCGACGAGGGCGGGTGGCAGGCCGTCACCATGCAGCCCGCGCGCTACGATAGCCAGCCCGTCCCCATCGACCTCTTCTACGCAACGGGCCTCTTCGTCAACGTCTCGAACTTCAACACGACCGGCCTCTACCTCGCGGGCGCGCTCTCCGTGATGGTCGAAGACTCGATCCTCACTTGGAGCCACCAGGCCGACTCCGCCATTCAGCTCGTCGATGCACAGGACGCCGTCCTCGACCGCGTCCGCACCTCGGCGGCCGCGACGCGCCTGCGCGCCGAGTATCAGACCCAACGCCTCACGGTCATCGACTCGACTTATACAGACCTCGCGTCTTCAGCGGTGCAGACCATCGTGCTTAACCCCGCGACGCCCGACGACGACCCCGTGCGCTACGTCCGCACGCAGTACCAGTCGGCGCTCGGGCGCGCGCCCGACGCGGCGGCGCATTACTACTGGGCGCGCAGGCTCCTCGACTGCGGCACGGACTCGACCTGCCTCACGGGCCAGCGCACGAGGCTCGCCAACTACCTCGCCGCGAACCCCACGCCCACGTTCGCCTTCAACGGGCGCGCGCTTGACGAGAACGGCCAGCCGCTCGCGGGCGTCACGGTCACGCTCACGGGCACGCACTCGACGGCGACGCTGGCGCTGCTGACCGGCGCCGACGGCGCCTACAGCTTCGGCCGGCTGCCGACGACCGGCACGTACACGCTCACGGCCTCGAAGCGCCACTACACTTTCACGACGCCGACCCGCACGTTCATCAGGCCCCCGGGCAATCAGGTCGTTGACTTCCCCGCGCGGGTCAACCGCTACGCCGTCGGCGGCAAGCTGCTCGACGAGCGCGGCCGCGCCATACAGGGCGCGACCCTGACGCTCTCCGGCGCCCAGTCCGCCACGACCACTTCGGACGCGCAGGGTAACTACACGTTCGCTAATCTGGCGGCCGGCGGTAACTACACCGTCACGGCTTCGAGCGCGCGCTACACGTTCGCGAGCCCTTCGCAGTCGTTCACAGACCTGGACGCGAATAAGACGGCCAACTTCAACGGCACGTCGCTCTTCTACAACATCACCGGGCAGGTCGTTGATTCGACGAACAAGCCGGTGACCGGACTCTCCATCGCGCTCTCGGGCGGGAAGACCGCGACGGCCACGACCGACGCGCAGGGCAACTTCAGCTTTATTGATTTGCAGCGCGGCGGCAGCTTCACGGTCACGCCCGCGAAACTCTTCGGCAACCTCTTCACGCCCGCCTCGAAGACCTTCGACAATCTGACGACCGACCAGACAGTCGTCTTCAACGCCGTCCCGACCAACTACAAGATTAGCGGGCGCGTCACCTCCGGCGGGACGAGTCTCGCGGGCGTGACCTTGACGCTCTCCGGCTCGAAGCTGGGGACGGCGACGACGGACGCGAACGGCGCATACTCCTTCAGCGTCCCCGTCTACGGGGACTACGCGGTCGCGCCTTCCAAGACGCACTACACGTTCGACCGCGCGAGCACAAGTTTCACGGGCGTCACCTCCGACCGGACGGCCGACTTCGTCGCGACGCTCGACCGCCACAAGATAAGCGGCACCGTCAAGCGGCCGAGCGGCGCCGCGATGTCCGGCGTGACCGTGACGCGCTCGGGCGGGCAGACGGCCACGGCCACGACCGACGCGAACGGCGCCTACAGCTTCGCGAGCCTGCCCGCGGGCGCGAACTATACGGTCACGCCGTCAAGAGCGGGCTACGACTTCGCGCCCGCGTCGAAGAGTTTCACAGACCTCGGCGCGGACTCGACGGCAGACTTCGTCGTCACGCCCGCGAACGTCGCGCTCGCGGGGCGCGTCACGGCCGACGGCGCGGCGCTCGCGGGCGTCGCCGTCGCGCTCGCGGGCGCAAAGACCGGCACGGCGACGACCGACGCGCAGGGCAAC
>CAXTSK010000733.1:0-2639 GCA_964246655.1 uncultured Pyrinomonadaceae bacterium | reverse complement strand
GCCTCGTCGAGGCCCGCCAGCGCCGCCGCGGTCTCTCGCTCGTCGAGGGGCTCTCCGACGAAGAGGTCGGCGCCGTCCTCGCCATGGAGATGCAGTCCGGCACCGGCCGCGGCCGCCCCTCGCTGCGCCGCTACCAGGACTTCGACATCAGCCTCACGCTCAAGAACGACGACTTCATCAAGCCGCCGCGCGAGTCGCAGCGCAACTGGCTCGTGCGCCGTGCGCTCGACGAGTTCGCCGACGACCTGCGCGCGCTCGACGAAGCCTCGCGCCGCATGGTCTCAGGCTCGGCACGCGTGCGCCTCCAGAAAGAGTGGGGCGACAGCGGCACGCTCTACGACGGGTCGCAACTCATCATCCAGGGGCAGCAGGTGATGCAGGACTGGGAGGCGCCGCTCATGCGCGCGATGGCCGAGATCGTCACCGAGTCGCACGGCGACGTGCTCGAACTCGGCTTCGGCATGGGCATCTCCGCCACCTACATCCAGGAGTTCGGAGTTCGCAGCTACACGGTCGTCGAGTACAACGACGGCGTGGCCGAGTACTTCGAGCGCTGGCGGCAGCGGTACCCCGGCCGCGACATCAAGATGATCCGCGGCCGCTGGCACGACGTGACCGATCAGCTCGGCACCTACGACGGCGTCTTCTTCGACACCGTGCCGAGCAACGAGGAGGAGTACCTGCACGAGGTCATCGACAACGTGGTGATGGCCGAAGACATCTTCCCCGTCGCCGCGCGCGTCCTGCGGCCGGGCGGCGTCTTCACCTGGTACACCAACGAGATCGAAAACTTAAGTAGCCGCCACCCGCCGCTCGCGCTCAAGTACTTCAGCTCGGTCACGGTCAGCGTCGTCAAGCCGCTGGCGCCGCCCGAGGACTGCCACTACTGGTGGGCCGACTCAATGGTCGCCGTCAAGGCCGTTAAGTAGCAAAGCGGAGACATGGAGAGAGACATGAACAACATCACGGAAAGATACGCGCGGCTCTCGCCCGACCAGAAGGCGCTCGTCGGGCTCAGGCTGCACAAGCTGGCGCCGGCGGGCGCGCGCCGCCCGGCGGGCGGCCAGCGGCTCGAAGCCAACCACCACATCGACGGCGAGCCGCGGACGAGCGAGCTGCGCCAGCACCTCAAGGATCGGCTGCCCGAGCACATGATCCCCTCGGCCTTCGTCACGCTCGAACAGCTTCCGCTCTCGCCCAACGGCAAGGTTGACCGCAAGGCCCTGCCGGCGCCCGAGGGCGGGCGGCCCGAACTCGACCAGGCGTTCGTCGCCCCGCGCAGCAGCGTCGAGGAGATGCTGGCCGCGATCTGGGCCGAGGTGCTCAGGCTCGAACGGATCGGCGTCAACGACAACTTCTTCGACCTCGGCGGCCACTCGCTGCTGGCGACGCGCGTGATGTCGCGCGTCCAGTCCGCCTTCGGCGTCAACGTCCCGCTGCGCGACTTCTTCGAGAACCCGACCGTCGCGGGCCTGGGCCTGACGGTCGTGCGCCACCAGACCTCGCAGGCCGAGGTGAGCGACCTGGAAGCGATGCTCGCGGCGCTCGAAGACCTCGGCGACGCCGACCTGCCCGAAGAGGATTGAGCCTCCACCGAAAGGACACAGAGATGGAGATCACACCGGCCTTACTCGAATACTGGCTCCGGGACTACTACTTCAGCGTCGAGCACGACATCGGCTGTAGCGGGGTGCAGAACTACGGGCTGCGCGAGCTGGGCGTGGTGTGGGGCTCCAGCCTCTATTAGCTCGACTCGGTCGTCTACAACTCCAGCGGGCCGCTCGGCGAGCCGGAGCTGCGGCGCGCCAGCGCGCGCCGCTGGGCCGAGGGCCGCGCCGAGCGCGTGATGGTCACGCACGGTTCGAGCGAGGCCATGTACCTCGTGATACACGCGCTGCTGCGCGCGGGGGACGAGGTGGTCGTGCTCGATCCCGCCTACCAGCCGCTCCAGTCCATCGCGGCCTCCGTCGGCTGCCGCCTGCGCCACTGGCGTCTGCGCTTCGAGCGCGGCTTCGCCCCCGACATCGAAGAGGCGAAGCGGCTCATCGGCCCGCAGACGCGCATGGTCATCGTCAACTTCCCGCACAACCCGACGGGCGCGACCCTGAGCCGCGAAGAGTTGCGCGAGCTGGTGGCGGCGTGCGAGCGCGTGGGCGCGTACCTGTTCTGGGACGCGGCCTTCGCCGAAGTGACCTACGACGCGCCGCCGCTGCCCGACCCCGCGCTGAGCTACGAACGCGCCATCAGCCTCTACACGCTCTCGAAGGCGTTCGGCCTGCCGGGCCTGCGCGTCGGCTGGTGCGTCGCCGCGCCCGAGGTGCTGGAGCAGTGCATGCGCCTGCGCGACTACATCACGCTGCACCTGTCGCCGATGGTCGAGTTGATCGCGCGCTAGGTCGTCGAGCAGCCGGAGAAACTCTTCGTCCCGCGCGTGCGGCAGGCGAGGGAGAACCTTGAGCTGCTGGCCGGCTGGGTCGAGCGCCACGAGGGCCTGGTCGAGTGGGCGCGGCCGCGGGGCGGCGTCTCGACCTTCCTGCGCCTGCCGCAGGTGCCGGATGTCGAAGCCTTCTGCCACCGGCTCGCGCGCGAGCGCGGGCCGCAGCTCGTGCCCGGCGTCTGCTTCCGCCAGCCGTCGCACG
>CAXTSK010000732.1:0-2642 GCA_964246655.1 uncultured Pyrinomonadaceae bacterium | reverse complement strand
GGATGAGCTTGTTGATGGTCTCGATCATGTGGACGGGGATGCGGATGGTGCGCGCCTGGTCGGCGATGGCGCGGGTGATGGCCTGCCGAATCCACCACGTCGCGTACGTGCTGAATTTATATCCGCGCCGCCACTCGAACTTGTCCACCGCCTTCATCAAACCGATGTTGCCTTCCTGTATCAAGTCCAAAAACTGTAGGCCGCGGTTCGTGTACTTCTTGGCAATCGAGACCACGAGGCGCAGGTTCGCTTCGATTAATTCGCGCTTGGCCTGCGCGGTCTCGGTCTCGCCGGTGACGATTGATTGGAGCGAGCGCTTGATCTCGACGGGCGCGATCTGGTGCTCCTCCTCGATCTGTTGGAGGCGCTTGCGCGCGTTGGCGACGTGGCGCTTGAAGTCCTTCTCCTCGTCGGGGCGCAGCTTCTTGCGGTTGAGCCGTTCCGTGTAGCTCGCGGCCTCGTTCTCGGCGACGCGAATCTCCTTGTGGACTTTGCGGATGGAGTTGATGAGGCGCTGGCGCGCGTGCTCGGTCAGGTTGAGCTGCTTCATCTCCTGCGCGATCTCTAAGCGCATGCGCGCGACCTTGCGCTTGAGGCGGAGGAGCTTCTTCGACTTCTTGCCCTTCAGGAGCTTCTGCTCGATGCGCAGCTTCTCCCACTCCTTCAGCCCCGCCTTGAAGATGCGCCGGATGTTCTCGACGCCTTCGAGCGTCCAGCGCAGGTACTCGTCGGCTTTGTCCTCCTGGCCCGTCAGTTCCGCCTGCTCCGAGAAGGTGACGTAGTCCCTGATGTTCAGGCGGTTCGCCTCCAACTCCTCGCCGACCTTGCACAACTCTTTGACCGCGACGGGCGAGCGCGAGATGGATTTTTGAGTCTTAATCTGCCCGCGCTCGATGCGCTTGGCGATGGAGACTTCGCCCTCGCGCGTGAGCAGGGGCACGATGCCCATCTCGCGCAGGTAGAGGCGGACGGGGTCGTTCGTCTTCTCAAGCACGCCCGCCGAGAGGTCGAGTTCGATGTCCTCGTCCAACTCGCCGTCGAGGTCTTCGGGTGCGATCGCCGAGACGGCCGAGACTTCGATCACACGCTCGTCGGAGTCGGTGACCAGGATGTTCGAGCCTTCGAGCTTCTGGAGCACGTCCTCGATGTCGTCGGGCGAGACGATGTTGTCGGGCAGCTCTCGGTTGAGGTCGTCGAACGTGAGGAACTTCTTGTCCCCGCCGAGTTCGAGCAGGCGCTGCATTACGTCGTCCTGGTCTTTCTCTTCCATGCTCATCTTTCTACTTCACCTCGGGGTCGCTCTGCTCGAAAGGGAGTCGCACACTCGGCCGGCTTCTCGGGCGGGCGGTCGTCTCAGGTCGTTGAGGGTGATGCGGGGCCCCCGCGCGGGCGCAGGGCAGAAAGCTGTTTCTCAAGCTCAAACTTTTTCATGAGGAGTGAGCCGTGCCGCGCCTCGTCGCCCGCGCGGCCGGCGGCGGCGGGCTCGGCGGCCCACGCCCAGATGCGGCGCTCGTAGCACATCAGACGGAGCGGCGTCAGACACCCCTCGGCATCCGCGAGGAAGGCGTCCCCGGCCTCGCCCTCGGCGCGCTCGGGCTCGTACATCCAAAGCTCCGGCAGGAACGCCTGCGCGGGGTCGCCGCCCATCAGCTCGTTCAAAGAGTCGAAGCCGACCTCGACGCCCTCCGCGTCCGCGCGCCGCAGCGCCTCGAAGATGGCCGCGGTCGCCAAGCCCTCGTAGTCGCTCTCGTGCACCTGCGGCATGACGTAAGCCCTCAAGTCCGCGTCGTGCAGGAGCAGTTCGAGCAGGCGCTTCTCGGCGACGGTCGGCGCGCCGACGGAAGCGCGCGCGACCTTCTTCTTAATCTCCTCCTCGCTCCCCGCCGCCGGGGGCTCGCGTGCGCTGACCGTCTTCCAGAGTTGCTGTCTTAAGCTCGGGTCGTCCACGCGGAGCGAGTCCATCATGATGTCGAAGTACTCGCGCTTCTGGATTGGGTTGCGGACGGCGCGGACGAAGGGCAGCACTTCGGCGACGGCCTCGGATTTCTCGGGGGGGTTGAGGAGGTTTCGCCCGTGCATGGCCTGGTCGAGTATGAACTGCATGTGCGGAGCGGCCTCCCCGCGGAGTCGGTTGTACTCGTCGGCGCCGTGCGCGCGGACGAACTCGTCCGGGTCGGCGCCTTCGGGGAGGACGAGCACCTTGACTTCAAAGTCTTCCGGCAGAAGAACCTCTATGGCGCGTTTCGCCGCGTTGATTCCGGCGCGGTCACCATCATAATTGACGACCACTTTGCGCGCAAACCGGTTCAGAAGCTTCGCCTGCTCGTTGGTCAAAGCCGTCCCGAGACTCGCCACGACGTTGCGCACGCCGTGCTGGAAGGGGACGATCAGGTCGAGGTAACCCTCGACGAGGATGGCGAATTTCTTCCTCCGCATCTCCTCGCGCGTGACGGCAAGTCCGAACAGGTGACGCCCCTTCGTGTAGGCCGCGGTCTCGGGCGAGTTCAAATACTTCGGCTCGTCGCCCGGCCGCATCGCGCGCGCGCCGCAGGCGCCCGGTCGCCCCTGCGCGTCCGTCCCGGGGAAGATGAGGCGGCCGCGGCAGCGGTCGTAATAACCGCCCTGCTCCTGCTTCACCACGC
>CAXTSK010000731.1:0-2645 GCA_964246655.1 uncultured Pyrinomonadaceae bacterium | reverse complement strand
GTTTAAGACCGTGCCGAAGTCCCCTGCAAGCTTAAAGACGTTGGCGCCCGCGGCGGCCGTCGTGCTGCTCACGCTCATCTCTATGCATGCGCCCGCCGGCCACGCGCAGGTGCAGGAAGAGGAGGCGCACCAGCGCCCGCGCCGCGTCTCGCCCACGCCGGCGCCGACCCCGCAGTCGGCGCCCGCGCCGAGAACACCTTCGCAGAAGGGCTCCGCGGGCGAAGAGGTTGACGAAGACGATGTCGTCCGCATCGAGACGCAACTCGTCTCCGTCCCGGCCGTCGTCACAGACCGCACGGGTCGGCCGCTGACGGGCTTGTCGGCCGCCGACTTCCAAATCTTCGAGGACGGCCGCCCGCAGAAGATCGCCAACTTCTCGACGACCGAGGCGCCCTTCGAGGTCGCGCTCCTCTTAGACACCTCGGGCTCGACGCGCGAGGACGTGGGGCTCATCCGCGCCGCGGCGCGCGCCTTCGTCGAGGCGCTACGCCCCGGCGACCGCGTCGCCATCCTCGCCTTCAACACGAAGAAGGAGGGGAGCGACTCGCTCGCCACCGTCGAGCTGAAGTCGCCTTTGACCGACGACCGCGAGCTGCTGGAGGAGGCGGTCGAGTCGGTCGGGGCGTCGAACGGTACGCCGTTCTACGACAGCCTCGCGAAGGTCGCGAGGGATGTCTTCCGCGACAGGCCGACCGAGCAGACGCGCGGCCGGCGCGCGCTGGTCGCGCTCACCGACGGCGTCGATTCGACGAGCGAGTCCGGCTTCGAAGAGGCACGCGAGCAGTTGAAGCGCTCGGGCGTCGTCTCATACTTCGTGCTCGTCAACACCGAGGACTACGTCGAAGATCGCCTGATGCAGAACTGCGAGGACGACGGCGCGCTCAGACTTTCGAGCACGCAGCTCCGGCGCTACCAGCGCGTCATCGCGCCGGGCGCGTCGGCCGAGGACTTCTCGAACTTCTGCCGCATGGGCCAGTTCGAGCGCATGCACGCCAGCCGCACGCTCTACCAGTTGGCGCGCGCCGAGATGTCGAGCCTCGCGCGCGAGTCGGGCGGCAAGACCTTCGCGGCGGCCGACCTCCGCGACGCGCGCCGGGCCTTCCGCCAGGTGGCCGAAGACATCGGCACGCAGTACAGCATCGGCTACTACTCGACCAACACCGCGCGCGACGGCACGTTCCGCAAGATCAACGTCCAGGTGCGCACACGCAAGGACGCGCAGGTGCGCGCACGCGAAGGCTATCAAGCCCCGCGGAGCTGACTCGGAAATTTGAGATTTGAAATCTGAGATTTCAAATCCTTAGGGCTGTGTCTCTGTGTCTCTGTGTTTAATTGCTTCGGCAGATACGGGGGGACGACAGAATGAGAAGACTTGTCACAACGCTCTTCGCGCTCTCGCTCTGCGCCGCGCAGGCAGGCGCGCACGGCACGGCGCACGGCCACGCCGACCCGCAGCAGCCGGACTTCGCCAAGGTCGAGATCAAGACCGAGAAGGCCGCGGGCAACGTCTACGTGCTCTACGGCTCGGGCGGCAACATCGGCGTCAGCGCCGGCCCCGACGGCGTGCTCATCGTGGACGACCAGTTCGCGCCGCTCGCCGACAAGGTGCGCGCGGCCCTGAAGCCCCTGAGCGCGGGCCGACTCCGCTTCGTCCTCAACACGCACTTCCACTTCGACCACACGCACGCCAACCCCGTCTTCGGGCGCGAGGCAACAATCGTCGCGCACGCGAACGTCCGCCGGAGACTTGCGGCCGACACGGTCGTGCTCGGCGAGACTTACAAGGCGCTCCCCAAAGAGGGGTTGCCCGTCGTGACTTACGAGACGGCCCTCAGCGTCTACTTCAACGGCGAGGAGATTCGCGTTGTGCACTTCCCCGCGGGCCACACCGACGGCGACAGCGTCATCTTCTTCACCGGCTCGAACGTCATCCACATGGGCGACCACTTCTTCGCCGGTCGCTTCCCCTTCATCGACCTCGACAACGGCGGCAGCGTCGAGGGACTCACGCGCAACGTCGCCGAGGTCATCGCGAAGGCGCCCGCGGGCGTGAAGATTATCCCCGGCCACGGCCCGCTCTCGACTCTTGAAGACCTGCGCGCGTACCACTCGATGCTCGTCGAGACGACCGGACTCATCCGCGAGCGCCTGCTCGCCGGCCGCACGCTCGAAGAGGCCAAGGCCGAGGGATTGCCGGAGAAGTGGAAAGAGTGGGGCACCGGCTTCATCAAGACCGAGGATTGGATCGAGCTTGTCTACAAGAGTCTCAAGGAGAACACGGTCGCGAAGGCGACCCCCGACCTTGAGCCCGCGCCGCGCGACGCCGCCGCGCGCCTCTCGTGCCTCGGCGAACGCTTCGACGACTGGCACGCCCTCGCCCGGCGCGCGGGCGTCTGACGAACCCGCCAAAGTTTTAAGTACGAACCCCGCGCTCTTTCTGACGGCCGCCCCCGGGCGGCCTTCGCGCTTTTCGCCGTCCAAAAATTTTCTTCCGCTGCCGCGTTATGTTTCTCCCCGGGAAGTCACACACAGGTGCAAGCACGGAGCCCGAAAGAGTCCGTGCAAATTCATGCTCCAAGGAGAAGAATCATGTCGAGAAAATTCAACCGGGTTTCGGTGGCCCTCGCGCTCGCGTTCCTGCTGCT
>CAXTSK010000730.1:0-2645 GCA_964246655.1 uncultured Pyrinomonadaceae bacterium | reverse complement strand
GCCGGGCTGCGCTTCTTTTTGAGTAGTCAAAGTTCTCCTACTGACTACTGTCTACTGACTACTTTCAGGAGAGTTATCATGGCGGAAATCACAGGGGCGGCGGTCAAGGCGCTCAGGGAGAAGACGGGCGCGGGGATGATGGAGTGCAAGAAGGCACTCACCGAGGCGGACGGCAATGAGGAGCAGGCGGTCGAAATCCTGCGCAAGCGCGGCATGGCGACGGCCGGCAAGAAGGCGGGCCGCGTCGCGGCCGAGGGCGCGGTCGGCTCCTACATCCACATGGGCGGCAAGGTCGGCGTGCTCGTCGAGGTCAACTGCGAGACCGACTTCGTCGCGCGCACCGAGGAGTTCCAGGCGCTCGTCAAGGACATCGCGATGCACGTCGCCGCGGCCGAGCCGCGCTACGTCTCGCGCGAAGAAGTCCCGGCGGACATCATCGACAAGGAGCGCGAGATCACCCGCGCCCAGATCGCCAACGACCCGAAGAACGCGAACAAGCCCGAGCAGGTCATCGAGAAGATCGTCGAGGGCCGCCTCAACAAGTTCTACGAGGAGGCGGTGCTCCTCGACCAGCCCTTCGTCAAGGCCCCCGAGAAGACCATCAACGAACTGCTGACCGAGAAGATCGCGAAGACGGGCGAGCGCATCACCGTCCGCCGCTTCACCCGCTACAAGATGGGCGAGGGCCTCGCCAAGCGCGAGGACGACTTCGCCGGCGAAGTCGCTTCGATGAGCGGCGGCAACCAGTAGCTTAATTGCGGATTGCGGAATTCGGATTGCGGATTTGAGGCGTCAGCGCTCTCATCAATCCGCAATCCGAATTCCGCAATCCGCAATCCGTGAATACGCATGTCATCAGCCAACACACAGGCGGCGGGTGCTCCCGCCTTCAAGCGCATCCTGCTGAAGGCGTCGGGCGAGGCGCTGATGGGCGCGCAGGCTTACGGCGTGGACGTTCTGGTGGCGCGCGCCATCGCCGGGGAGATCAAGGCCGTCCACGACCTCGGCGTCGAGGTCGCGGTCGTCGTCGGCGGCGGCAACATCTTCCGCGGCGTGTCGGAGAGCGCGGGCGACATGGATCGCTCAAGCGCCGACTACATCGGCATGCTCGCCACCGTGATGAACGCCGTCGTCTTGCAGGACGCTTTGGAGAAGGTCGGCTGTCACACGCGGGTGCTCTCGGCCATCAACATCCCGCAGGTCGGCGAGCCCTTCATCCGCCGCCGCGCCATCCGCCACCTTGAGAAGGGGCGCGTCGTCATCTTCGCCGCGGGGACGGGGAACCCTTACTTCACGACCGACTCGGCGGCGGCGTTGCGCGCGCTCGAAATCAAGGCCGACGTGATCCTCAAGGCGACGAAGGTCGAGGGCGTCTACACGGCCGACCCCGTCAAGGACGCGACGGCGACGCGCTACGACTGCATCACCTACCAGGAGGTTCTGGAGAAGCAGCTCAAGGTGATGGACGCCTCCGCCATCAGCCTGTGCATGGACAACAACCTTCCCATCGTCGTCTTCAACATGCGCACGGCCGGCAACATCGTCCGCGTCGTCTCGGGCGAAACGGTCGGCACGAGGGTCTGTAACGAAAGACCGTAAATGGTAAATAGTAAATGGTGAATGGAAGGCCGCCTGCCTTCTCACCATTTACCATTTACCATTCACCATTTACTCGGAGAGAAGCTATGTCTGAGAAGGATGTTATCAAGGAGACGCGGCCGCGGATGGAGGGGGCGGTCGAGGACTTGAGGAAGAAGCTGGCGACGATTCGGACGGGGCGCGCGGCCGTGAGCCTGCTGGATAACGTCGTGGTCGAGTACTACGGCACGCCGACGCCTCTGAACCAGATGGCCTCGGTGCACGCGCCGGAGCCGAACATGTTGACGGTGCAGCCCTGGGATTTGACGCAGCTCGGCGCCATCGAGAAGGCGATCCGGTCGGCCGACCTCGGCCTGAACCCCTCGAACGACGGCAAGCTCGTGCGCGTGCCCGTGCCGCCTTTGACGGAGGAGCGGCGCAGGCAGCTCGCCAAGCAGGTGCACGAGGCGGCCGAGGATCACCGCACCGCTATCCGCAACGTCCGCCGCGACGCCAACGAGCGGCTGAAGCGGATGCTCAAGGACAAACAGATTTCCGAGGACGCCGAGCGCGACGCCCTCACCGAAGTCCAGAAGCTCACCGACACCTACATCGGCAAGGTGGACGAGCTGGCAAAGACCAAGGAGCAGGAACTCCTCAGCGTCTAGCCCAACGTGGCAGTAGCCCGACCGTGAGGAAGGGCGTCCGTCTGACAAATGAAGAGGCGGGGGGGGCGCGGGGGGGGGGGGGGTGGGGGTCTCGGCTGCCTGCCCGCGTTGCGGCCGCCCGCGTTTCGTGTTTGGCCGACGCCCTCCCTCACGGTCGAGCTCCCGCCTGTTTTAGAAGCTGAACCTGACGGACGCCTGGACGCGGCGGTTGCCGGAGTTCTGGCTGCCGCCGCCGAAGCCGAAGCCGTTGACGGGGAAGAGCGACTGCCCGAAGACATCCGAGCTGAGGTTGCCGACCGGCTGGCCGAGGTTCGTGTGGTTGAGCAGGTTGATGAAGTTGAGCGAGAAGTTCAGCGTGTAACGCTTCCCTTCCGTACCGCCGGGCGCGCCCATCATGAT
>CAXTSK010000729.1:0-2646 GCA_964246655.1 uncultured Pyrinomonadaceae bacterium | reverse complement strand
CTGACGAAGAGCGGGTTGCGCTCCGTGCTCAGGAGCGCGACGAGGATTTCACTGAGGTACTGCGCCAGCAGCGCGCCGAGCGCGGCGCCGCAGGCCGCGAGCAGCAGGCTCTCCGTCAACAACTGCCTGACCAGACGCCAGCGCGAAGCGCCGAGCGCGAGTCGCGTCGCAATCTCGCGCTCGCGCGTCGTGGCGCGCGCCAGCATCAGGTTGGCGAGGTTGGCGCACGCGATCAGGAGCACCGTGCCCGCGACCGCGAGCAGCAGCCAGAGCGGGTTCTCGTAATTGTCGCGCAGCTCCGAGACGCCCGCGGCGGCCGGGAAGGTCGTGAGCTTCGACTCAAGGTAGGACTTGCTACTGTCGGGCGGGTAGTTCGACGGGAGCGAAGCCTCGAAGACGCCGGGCGAGATGGAGGCGAGTTGCGCGGCCGCGCGCTCCTCCGTCCAGCCGGGCTTGAGTCGCCCCATGACGGTGAGCCACCAGCCGGTGCCCAGGTTGAGCATGCTGTTCTCGCCGTTGAGCAGCGGCTCCGCGCAGAGCGGGACGGCCACGTCGAAGGAGCGGCCGACCTCCATCCCGTAGAAGCTCGCGGGGGTGACGCCGACGATCTCAAACGGGTGCCCTTCGAGCGCGAGGCTGCGGCCGACGACCGACGGGTCGCCGCCGAACTCGCGCTTCCAGAAGGCGTGGCTGACGACCGCGGCCTGCGCGCCGCAGCCCTGCCGGTCGTCGTCCCGGTTGAGCACGCGCCCCAGCTCGGGCCGCACGCCGAGCACGTTGAAGAAGTCGCCGCTCACCCACATCGCGCGCGCGAAGCGCGCCTCGCCGCCGCGCGAGAGGTTGAGCGTGTCCGGCCCCCACGCGAAGATGCCCTCGAACGCCTCCTGCCGGTCGCGCACCTGCTCCCAGATGCGGTTCGTGACGATGGGGTAGTCGCTGGTGAACGCCCCCCGCACCTTGGACATGTCGGCGAGTTGCACGCCGACCAGCCGCCCCGGGTCTTCGACGGGCAGCGCGCGCAGGCGCACGGCGTCGATCAACTGGAAGATCGCCGTGTTGGCCCCGACGCCCAGCGCGAGCGTCAACACCGCCACCGACGTGAACCCCGGGCTCTTCCGCAACATGCGGACGCCGTAGAGCAGGTCTCTGAAAAAGTTCCTCATGGCTCACCCCTTACAATTTCGGATTTCGGATTGCGGATTGCGGATTGGGAGAAGCTGAGAGACACGCTGTCTCTCACCAATCCGCAATCCGAAATCCGCATTCCGCAATCAGAGAATCCGCATCCCGCAATCACTCGTAGCGTAGTGCTTCCACCGGATCGACCTTCGTCGCGCGGCGCGCGGGGACGTAGGAGGCTACGAGCGCGACCGTCGCGAGCAGCAGCGCGACGAGGGCGAAGGTCAGAGGGTCTGTGGCCGAGACGCCGTAGAGCAGCCCCTCAAGCAGGCGCGTCAGGGCGAACGCGGCGACGAGGCCGGCGAGGACTCCCGCGAGCGTCACCTTCATCCCCCCGCGCAGGACGAGCAGGAGCACGTCGCGTCCGCGCGCGCCGAGCGCCATCCGCACGCCGATCTCGTGCGTGCGCTGCGTGACCGCGTAGCTCACCATCCCGAAGACCCCGACCGACGCGAGCACGAGCCCAAGCAGGCCGAAGACTCCGGCCACGCCCGACAGCACGCGCTGCGGCAGGAGCGCGACCGACTGGTACTCGGCCACCGACGCCATGAACTCCGGCGCCACGTTCACATCGACCGCGGCCGCCTCGCGCCTGATGGCCTCGTAGACCTCCACAGGTGCGACGCCCGCGCGGCCGCGCGCGTGCAGAATCATCCGCTGCGCGAAGAAGCTTTCCTCGCCCTCGCGCCCGAAGGGTAGATAGAGGAAGGGGCGCGGCGTCTCGTCTTTAACTCTGAAGGTGGTGCTGCGCGCGACGCCGACGATCTCGAAGACGGTCTTGCCCGTCTTGAGCCGCTTGCCCAGAGGGTCTGCGTCCGGGAAGAAGCGGCGCGCGAAAGCCTCGTCCACGACGGCCACGTTGCGCGCCTCGTCGCCCTCTCGGAAGTCGCGCCCGCGCAGGACGGGGATGCCGACGGTGTCGAAGTAGCCGGGCGTGACGACGTTGTAGTCGGCGCGAATCATCGACTCGGAATGCTCGTCGTTCGTGTCGGCCCAGTCGAAAGACTCGTGCCCCTCGGCGCCGATGCCGACGGCCGCCTGATTGCTGCCGACGGGCACCATCAGCGCGAGCGACGCGGCCTCGACGCCCGGCGCGCTGCGCACGCGCTCCAACAGTCGCCGGTAGAAGTCGCGCGCGCGCTCGTCCGTGTAGCCGAGCACCTGCGGGTTGAAGGAGGCGGTCTGGACGGACTCGGGGTCTGCGCCCGGCCGCACCTCGCGCGCGTAGGTGAGAGCGCGCAGGAAGAGCCCGGCCGAGACGAGCAGCAGCACCGTCACCGCGACCTGCGCCCCGACGAAGAGGTCGCGCAGGCGCGAGCGGCTGCCGTCCGCCGCCACGAGGAGCCCCGAGGCGGTGGGCGCGCGGGGCCGGCTCGGCGGCCTCGGTGTGCTCAACGCCGAGGGCCTGTGGACGCGTTACGAGGACCCGACCAAGGTGCTCGAGGAACTGGCCGCGCTGGGTGAGGA
>CAXTSK010000728.1:0-2650 GCA_964246655.1 uncultured Pyrinomonadaceae bacterium | reverse complement strand
GCCGCGAGGGCGAGCTCGAACGCTACTATCAGGACTTCCTCCCGGCGAAGCTTTTGCAGATTCAGATCGGACTCGACTCGGGCTATGTTGAGGGGGCGAAGCGCGGGGCCGACGACCTCTTGAAGAAGCTTCAGGACACGGCGCCGAACGGCGAGATGACGCCGCAGCTCCTCGCCGACGTGAAGACGAACACGCTGCTGCTGCGCGGGAAGGTCGCGCTCGGCTCGCCGCGCAGACGCCGGCGCAGATAGGCGCGGCGCGCGCGGACTTCGAGGCGGCTTGCGCTCGCCGACGCCGCGGCCGCCGAGCGCAAGTTGGACGAGGCGTGGCAGCACCTCGACCAGGCGCTCGCGCTCGACCGCACGAACTTCCAGGCGCTCACGGCGCTCGTCAACCTCGGCTCGGTCGCGGGCCGGGTCGGCGAGGTGCGCGGGCGCATGGAGCAACTGACGCAGGAGCAGCCCAACAGCGCGCCGCTCCAGTTCCTCCTCGGCCAGTCGTACCGCAGCGGGAGCCAACAGGACGCGCCCGACGCGCAGCGGGCGGAGGCGGCGCTGCGTCGCGCGGTCGAGCTCGACCCGGACTATGTGGCGGCCTACACGGCGCTGGCCGAAATCTACTTCGGCACGCAGCAGCCCGACCGCGCCATCGGCGAGTACAAGAAGATCACGGAGCGCCGCCCCGACGACTTCGTCGCCTTCCGCAACATCGGCCTGATCGAGGCGGGCCGCAACAACCTCGACGCGGCCGCCGAATACTACCGGCGCGTCCTCTCCATCCGGCCGGACGAGCCGGTCGCGGCCAACAACCTCGCGGCGCTCTACGGCGACCGCGGCATGGGCAACCCCGAGGAGGCGATCCGCCTCGGCCAGGACGTGGTGCGCCGCTTCCCCAACGAGCCCGGCTTCGCCGACACGCTCGGCTGGGTCTACTACCGCCGCGGGCTCTACCGCGACTCGGTCGAGCAGCTCAAGCGGGCCGTGGACGGCGCCGTCAAGCGCAACGGCGACAACTCGCTCTACCGCTGGCACCTCGGCGCCGCGCTCGCCAAGAACGGCGACAAGGCCGCCGCCCGCCGCGAGCTGCAAAAAGCTCTTGAGCTGGACGCCCAGGAGCAGCAGCGCCCCGTCAAGCCCCCGACCCAGACCCCCGTGGACGAGGTGCGCCGCACGATGGAAAGCCTTTAAGGCAGTCAATGGTGAATAGTGAATGGTTGAAAACCGGCTCTTCCATTCACCATTTACTATTCACCATTCACTGCGAACGGAGTGAGCTATGAGTGTTGATTTCAGGCAGCGGACGCCGGGCGAGCTGGCGCGGATGGTTTGGCGGAGGAAGTGGCTGATCGCGCTGCCGACGTAGGCGGTGACGGTGGCGGTGGGCTACGTGGTGTGGCGGCTGCCGAACGTCTACGAATCGACGACGCTGTTGACGGTGCGGCCGGCGAGCATCGCGGCCGGCATCGTGACGCAGCTCTCGGACACCGACCTGACGATGCGCATCAACAACATCGGTCAGGAGGTGACGAGCCGCAGCTCGCTCGAACCCCTCATCCAGCGCTACGACCTCTACGCCCGCGAGCGCGCCCGCGGCGCGACGATGGACGAGCTGGTCGAGCGGATGCGCGCGCATGACCTCAAGATCATGCTCAACACCAGCCGCGAGATCACCAACGGCTTCTTCCTCTCATTCCGCGGCGAGGAGCCGCGCACCACCCAGGCCGTCACCGAGGCGCTCGCGCGCAAGTACGTGGACGCGCAGACGCTCGCCGCCGGCAACGAGGCCCTGCTCACCAAGGAGTTCTTCACCGAGCGCGTCGAGACGCAGAAGGCCAAGCTCAAGGAGATCGACGACCGGCGGCTCCACATCATGCAGACGAACCTGTCGAGCCTGCCGAGCCAGACGCAGGCGCTCGTCGGCCAGCTCGCGGGGCTGCGCGAGGAGCAGAAGGCGCGCATCTCCGAGATCGGCCGCATCAAAGACCAGATCGCCTTCCTCAACCGCACCGGCTCCGAACTCTCCAAGGCCAACCAGCAGGCGGGCGACGAGACCGTCGCGCAGATGCAGGACCCGAAGGGCACGCCCGCCTACGCCGAGCTGACCAAGACCAAGGCTGCGCTGGAGGCGCAGTACGCCGAGCTAGGTCTCACCTTCAAGCCCGCCGCGCCCGAGATGAAGTCGGTGCGAAAGCAGATCGACGAGATCAAGGGCCAGATGGACGAGATGGTCGAGGAGCACAACCGCAAGGTCGAGGAGCTGCGCGACCGCATCGAGAAACGCATCGACCCGCGCGTCGGCTTCAACAAGGCGGAGATACAGCGCCTCGAAGGCGAGGCCAAGCGGCAGCAGACGCAGCTCGACCGCGTCGAGACCGACATCGCGGCCGTCGGCGCGCAGATCAACCAAGTGCCCGGCACGGAGGTCGAGCTTGAAGGCGTCCAGCGCGAGTACCAGACCGAGAAGGACAGCTACGACAAGCTGGTCGATCTCCAGAAGAAGGCCGAGATCAACTCGGACGTGGCCGGGCGCGCGCAGGGCGAATCAATCGCCGTCATCGACGCGGCGAGCATGCCGCAGCAGCCGGTCGCGCCGAAGCGGCCGCTGCTGATGCTGCTCGGCCTCGTCGCGGGCCTCGCCTGCGGCGTGGCGC
>CAXTSK010000727.1:0-2650 GCA_964246655.1 uncultured Pyrinomonadaceae bacterium | reverse complement strand
ACAGCTCGAAGACGTGCTCGGGGATCGTCCGCTCGCCGCGCTTGAGCGGCGCGACCCGCGCAAGGCGCGCGTCGTCGAGCTGCGCTACTTCGGCGGCCTCACGGCCGAGGAGTCGGCCGAGGTGCTCAAGGTCTCGCCCGATACCGTCGGCCGCGAGTGGCGCCGCGCCCGCGCGTTCCTTCTCAGGGAGATGGAGAGGAAGTGAGCCGCCCTTCCTTTCCGCGAACGCATCGGGTTAGAATGGCGTATCAGTTAGGGTGAAGTTGAAAGACGCACGCACCGGAGACTTACAGATGAGATTCCAAATCGCACGCGACGCGCGCCCGCAGGTCACGACGCTCCTGCTCGCGACGGCCCTGAGCCTCGGCCTCTGGTTCCTGCCGTACGCAGCGTTCCTGGCCTACCCGTTCCGCATCTTCGCCGTCTTCATCCACGAGGGCGGGCACGCGCTGGCCGCCCTCGTCACGGGCAGCCCCGTGCAGAGCCTGACGGTCTCGCCCGACGGCAGCGGCCTGGTCTACGCGACGACCAGCGGGATGTTCTCCAGCCTCTTCGTCTCAAGCGCGGGCTACCTCGGCGCGATGTCGTTCGGCGCGCTGCTGCTCTGGCTGGTGCGCCGCCGCGTCAGGGCGAAGGTCGTGCTCGCCGCCTGCGGCGCGCTCGTGCTGCTGCTGATGACCTTCTTCGGCTTCATGGCGCCGCTGTGGAACTGGAGCCTGCCCGGACTGTTCACGCTCGTCACGGGCGTGGCGCTGCCCCTCGGGCTCTTCGCCGCGGCGAAGTACCTGAAGCCGCGCGCGGCCGCCTTCCTCGTCTCGTTCCTCGCCGTGCAGTGCGTCCTCAATGCCGTCTTCGACTTGAAGAACGTGCTCTACATCTCGACCTTCACGGACGCGCACACCGACGCGGCGAACATGGCGGCGGCGACGGGCATCCCTTCGGTCTTCTGGGTGCTCTTCTGGATCGTCGTCGCGTTCGTCATTCTGACGCTCGCGCTGCGCGCCTACGTCGCGGGCAAGGAGAGCCCTTCGCAGCCCGACCTGCCTTTCGAGGACACGCCGCTCGAAGTCTGAGTCTTTAAGGACTGAAGCTCTTGGAAGTGACGCAAGAGAGGCCGCCGGAAGCGCTCGCACACGAAGCGCCGCCCGACGGCCTCTTACTTTCTCGTGAAAACGCACCGGCGACGACGCTCGGCTCGCTCCCCGTGGGCGCGCGTCTTATCCTGCGCTGCCGCGCCGACTGGCGCGCCGCGACCGTTGCCTCCTTCGAAACTCATCTCGGCCGCGTCGTCCTCAACGTCGCCTCGCCCACCGGCCACACCTACCGCGTCCGCCGTCCCGCCGACGCCGCGCTCGCACACGACGGACACCTCCCCGTCCTCGGTGAAGGCCAGTGGCGCGCGGGCCTCGCCCGCTACGACGTACGCTGGTGAACGTGAGGCTTTAGATTTCGACGGCGGGTCTGAGTCCGACACTCTCAAACTCTTCCGCTTGAACATCGCGCGGCGCGAGGCTCGCGGCCGAGAGCAGGACGAGGGCGAGCCAGAGCAGGTCCGCGAGCAGCAGGTGGACGATCTGCAACCAGACGGGCGCGAGCAGCGCCGCGTTGAGAAGCCCCGCCGCGAACTGCACCAACACCAGCGCTACGACCGACCGCGCCCAACGCCGCACCCACGCGTCCCCGCTCAGCTTCAATGTCGAGAGCGCGAAGTAGATTAAGTACGCGCCGACCGGCACGGCCAGCGCCGGATGCAGCTTGTAATTCCTCAGGCTGAAGAGGAGCCGCGCCGCCGCGCTCATCCCCTCGACATCGACGGACGACCCGCCGCCCTCCGAGAAGAGCGTCGCGCCGAGCGCCGCGACCGCGCCGCTCACGCCTAACGCCAGCGACCCGAGCAGCGCCACGCCGACGCAGCCGCGGAAGAACTCTGTGAGCCTCGGCCTCTCCGCCAAGCCCCTCGCCGCCCACCAGGCCGTCAGCGCCAGCGCCGCCACGAGCAGGAACGTGTTGACGAGGTGCACCGACAGGTAGACGGCGCGCGCCACCGAAGCGTTCCCGCCCACGAGCCTGAGCAGCACGAGCCCCGCGCCGATGAGCGACTCGGTCACGATAAAAAGTCCTGACAACGCCGCCGCCCAACGCACCGCGTGGCCTCGCTTGAAAGCTCGAAAGGCCCACACGCAGAGCCCGACGACGAGCAGGAACGCCACGCCGCTCGTCGCGCGGTGCGCGAACTCGATGAGCGTCTTGGCCTGCGACGCGTCGGGCACGACCGACCCGTTGCACAAAGGCCAGTGTGCCCCGCACCCGTCGCCCGACTTCGACGCGCGCACGAACGCGCCCCACAGGATGACGGCCAGCGTCAGAGCCGTCACGAACCACGCGTACCTTGCGAATTGTTTGTTGGCTTCCATGAGAGCGCGAAAGAATTATCACGCCTCGCCGGGGTCAAATCAAATCTGGCTTTGAGGATGGAGTAAGAGGAATTTGAAATTTCAAATTAAAAGCCGCGTGTCTCTGTGGTGAGCTTCCCTTCCCTTCACCTCAACGCGCGCCGCCACACGGCCGACTCGCCCTCGCGGCGGACGAGCGCCGAGCCCTCCGCGTTGGCCGAGGCGTAGAGCGCGCGCCTCACCTGCGGACTACATGC
>CAXTSK010000726.1:0-2654 GCA_964246655.1 uncultured Pyrinomonadaceae bacterium | reverse complement strand
GTGGGAGCGTCGCTGTTCGACGGGCGTTACGGCCTGGCGGGGCGGCGGCCAGTGCATCTGGAGACGATGCAGCGATTCCCGAACGACGCGCTCGAGAAAGATTGGTGTCACGGCGACTTGCTGCTGCAGTTCTGCGCCAACACGCCGCAGGCGACCATCCATGCCCTGCGGGACGTGCTGCGTAACACGCCGGGGATGCTGCGGCTGCGCTGGAAGCTGGACGGCTTCCTGCCCGAGGCCACCGGCACGGCCTCGGGCAGAAGCGCCCGAAGCTCGGCGGACAGGCGCGCGACCGAGCCGTCGATGACGCGCTTCTCGGCGTCGCTGAGCGTGGCGGCGACGGCAGCGCGGTACTTGTTGAGCGACCCGATCCGGTTGCGAATCGCCGCGGCGAGCTGCGCACGGCGCTCTTCGAGGAAGGTGCGGTTCAGGTCGCGCACCTCGGGGGTGGTGGCGGCGTTGCGCTCGACGGCGAGCATCTGTTCATACTGCTGCCGGAGCGTGTCGAGGTTGCCGGCCGAAGCGACCTGCTGCGCCCGCGCGGGCGCGGCACAGAGCGCGATCAGCCCGGGGAAGCAGACCACGAACGAGAGTGTCAAACTGAGGAGCCTTCTCATGTGCGTGTCTCCTTGAGATAAGGAAATCGGAAGACAGTTCCCGCAAGGTCAGGGCAGAACCCGCGGGGCAGAAGCGGAACAGCTATCTGTTCAATAACGCACCGTCCGGGGGCCGTTCCTGTCATCCGAAACGGCTCGTGTTTGCGCGGGCTCTGAGGCGGTCGGTATAATGCCCCGGCCGCGAGTTAGTCCGTCCGAACGCCGACCGCGCGCGAGGAGTCGAGAAGCGTGTGACCACGACCGAACCCGCATGTCACGGCACGCCCGAGGGCGCGGCCCTCCGCGTCGAGCGTCTGCCGTTCCGCCGCGTCCCGCACCAGTCGCGCCTCTTCCTCGAATACCTCGAAGACCCCACGTCGCTCCGCCGCTTCTACCCGGAGGCCGTGCGCTTTCACCACGAGCTGCCCGCGCGTCGCGCGCGCGTACTCGAATCCTATAAGACCGACCGCGACGCGTTGGCCTCCGCGCTCGCCGAGTCGAACAGGGGTTGGAACGCTTCCGCGCAAACGTTCGCGAACATCGAACGCCTTCGCTCTCATGACGCGGTCGCGGTCGTCACGGGTCAGCAGACGGGGCTCTTTACGGGGCCGCTCTACACGCTCTACAAGGCGCTCTCGGCCGTGAAGCTGGCCGCGTGTCTGACGGCGCGCGGCACGGACGCCGTGCCCGTCTTCTGGATGGCGACCGAGGATCACGACTGGGAGGAGGTGCAGACGGCCGAGGTCATCGCCTGCGACGGGCGGCTCGCCTCCGTCGGCGTCTCGGGTGAGCTGCACAGAGAGGGCGAGCAGGTCGGCGGCGTCAGACTTGATGAGAGCGTTGAGGAGGCCGTGAAGCGTCTGTTCGAGCTGATGCCTTCGAGCGAGTTCATGCCCGACCTCGAAGGGCTTGTGCGCGACGCCTACGCGCCGGGCCGCCGCTTCGGCGAGGCGTTCGCGCGGATGCTCGCGGCGCTGACGGGGAAGTACGGACTGGTCTTACTCGACCCCGTAGAGGCTTCGATTAAACGCTTGGCCGCGCCGCTCTACTCGGAGGCCGCGCGGCTCGGAGCCGAGATCGCCGCCGCCACCGACGCGCGCTCGCGCGAGCTTGAGCGCGAGGGCTATCACGCGCAGGTGCACACCTCGCCCGACTCCTTCCCGCTCTTCCTCATCGATGACGGCGAGCGCGCAGCCGACGGGCGCTACCGCGCGAAGGGAACCAACCACGCCTGGACGGCGGAAGAACTCTCCGCGCTCGCGCTCGCGGAGCCCGAGCGCTTCAGCCCGAACGTCACGTTGCGCGCGGTCGTGCAGGACTACCTGCTGCCGACCGTGGCCTACTTCGGCGGCGCGGCCGAGGTCGCATACTTCGCGCAGACGGCTGAGAGCTACCGCGTCCTCAACCGCCCCGCGACGCCCATCCTCCACCGCGCGAGCCTGACCATCGTCGAGCGCCGCACGTCGCGCACGCTCGAACGCTACGGCTTGAAACTCGAAGACTTCTTCGGCGGCTTGGACCCCGTCATCGCGCGCGTCGTCGAAGGACATCTCGGCGCGGGGCTGGCCGGCGCGTTCGACGAGACGGACGCGACCGTCGCGCGCGCGCTCGACGAGCTACAGGTTAAGCTCCGCGACTTCGACCCGACGCTCTCGGACGCGCTCGACGGCGGGCGCCGCAAGATCGCGCACCAACTCGAAGGCTTGCGCGCGCGCTTCCACCGCGCGCAGATGCGGCGCGACCGCGCCGTGCTCCGCCAGTTGGAGCGCGCCTCGACCGCCCTCTACCCCGAGAAGAGCTTGCAGGAGCGGCACGTCAACGTCACGAGCTTACTCGCGCGCCACGGCCGCTACCTCGTCGAGTGGATTCACGACGCCATCGACCTCTCGACCAACGACCATCAGATCGTCTACCTCTGAGCAGAACCGCGCCCCCGCGCCCTCCGTATAAGTTCACATGCTCTGCCCGAACTGCGGAACGAAGAAGACGACCGAGCACAAATTCTGTCGCAACTGCGGCATGAACCTGGAGCCCGTCTCGCGCGCGCTGGCCGCGCAC
>CAXTSK010000725.1:0-2656 GCA_964246655.1 uncultured Pyrinomonadaceae bacterium | reverse complement strand
GCGCTCAAGGACGAAGCGGCCGCCAACATCGCGAAGGACGAGACGACCGGCGAAGATTTGACGGTGCGCCGCGCCGCGCTCGACGCGCTCGGCGACAAGGCCGGCACCGTCGTCGTGATGAACCCGAAGACGGGTCAGGTCTACACGGTCGTCAACCAGGACTGGGGCCTGCGCCGCGGCTTCAAGCCCTGCTCGACGATTAAGCTCGTGACGGGACTCGCGGGCCTGACCGAGCACGTCATCGACCCCGTCCAGACGGTCAACATCGGCACCAGCAGCTTCAGCCTCGACCTCACGGACTCGATTGCCTACTCCAACAACGCCTACTTCCAGCGCGTCGGCGGCCAGGTCGGCTTCTCCAAGATGATGGAGTACGCGCACAAGCTCGGCCTCGGCGAGCCGACGGGCATCAACCACCCGTTCGAGTCGCCGGGCAGGCTCCCCGTCTTCAAGGAGGGCTACGCCGTCAACCATATGTCCTCGCACGGCGACGACATCGAGGTCACGGCCATCCAACTCGCCCGCATGGCCTCGGCCATCGGCAACGGCGGCAAGCTCCTCATCCCGCACCTGCCGCGCACGCCGCAGGAGAACGTCAACTTCAAGCGCGAAGTTAAGCGCGACGTGGAGATTCCCGAAGACAACCTGCGCCGCATGCTGCCCGGCATGATCGGCGCCGCCAGCTACGGCACGGCCAGGCGCGCCGCGGCCCCGTTCACCATCGCGGGCAAGACCGGCACCTGCACCGGGCAGGGCTCGAAGCTCGGCCTCTTCACCTCTTACGGCCCCGTGCAAGACCCGACGCTCGCCGTCTCGGTCATCCTCCGCAACTCCGGCATGAGCGGCCCGCGGGCGGCGGTCGTGGCCGGCGACGTTTACCGCCGTCTCGCTTACGACGCGCGCTTCGCGCCGAAGCCGGGCAGTCAACCGATGCTCGCCAACGACATGCTCGCGCCGCGCCCGCACATCGACCCGCGCAAGGCCGCCGAGGTCTCCGACGAAGAGAAGGACGACGACGCGGCCGACCCCAACGAGAAGGCTGAGGACGCCTTCGTCGTGAGCACGGCCGACGACAACAACGCCTCGGGCACGCAGCGCCCCGCGCTTCAGAAGACCTCGAAGCCGGTCGAGCGCCCCGCCGCCACTCCGACGCCCGCGCCGAGTCCGAACAACAACACGGTCGCGCCCGCGGCCAACGGCGTACAGCGCCCGCGCCGCGTCTCGGAGAGGCCGGAGTAGGGAACTAAGGTAGGAAGTCTGGTGTCAAAACGAAGGCCCGGTTTTAATAAAGCCGGGCCTTCTTCTTTCCCGTTATTTTCTCGTTACGTTCCGGTTTCAGACCTGAAACTCGGCGCCCTCGGGCGTGCATCCGGACTATGAATTGCCTACCCCTTACGTTGAGGGCGTTCGGCTTGACACTTTTCGTACGGTTGATGCAGTATCAGGCGCGTAAATCGTTCAAGGTTAGTACGAGCGGCCTTAAAGCTCCCCCACGTGGAGCCCGCGCGCGCAGTCCCCGACGGCGGCAACTGGCCGTCACAGGCGCGCATCTGAGGTTCGTATGCGACGCCGTTTCGAACGGGCGCGCGCACCGGAAATTTAATCTCCCAACAATTAGTAGCATCAGCGGACGGAGGATTTGCGACCGATGAAAAACGTGTTACGACTTCTGGTCTTTGCCGCGCTCGTTACGGTGTTCGCGCTCCCGTCATACGCGCAGGACGCGGCGGCAGCTCAGACGCCCGCCCCGACCGGCCCTTGCGCCGAGGCGGAGGCGAAGGCCGCCCTCTACGCCAAGTTTAGAGACAACTTCAACAAAGGCGCCGAGCAGCAGAAGGTCGCCTACGACGCCGGTAAGGAGTACCTCGGCAAGTACGGCGCCTGTCCCGACCCTGCCGACAAGACAATCGCCACGTACATCCAGAACTGGATAACGAAGTATGAGGCGGCGACCCTCAAGTTCAACTGCACAAAGGCCGTCAACGAGAACCCGGGCCAGGCGTTCACGCTCTGTGAGCCGTACAGGGCCGCCAACCCCGACGCGCTGGAGCCCTACCTCATGCTCGTCGCCGCCGGGTTGAACAACGTGAAGGCGGGCAATAAGGCCACGAACGCTCAGGCGGCCAACGCCGCGCGCCGCGCCGCCCAGCTCATCGAGCAGGGCAAGACCACGACCGATTGGGCGCCGCTGCCGAACCAGGCCGAGGCCCTGCCCAGACTCAACTACTTTATCGGCTACTTCACGCTGGAGAGCGCGCCCGCCGAGGCGGCAACCTACATCGTGAAGGCGGTGCAGTCGAACAGCCCCATCGCCAAGGAGGCATCGACGTACGAGATCTTGGCCGCGGCTTACTTCAAGAACGAATACACGCCGCTGGCCAACGAGTACAAGACGAAGTGCGAGGGCAAGGAGGCGACGCCGGAGTGTGATGCCCTCTTCAATAAGATCAACGCGGTGATGCACCGGCTCGCCGACGCCTACGCACGCGCCGCGGCGCTGGCGCCGGCCGGCCCTGCGAAGGACAAACTCAGGACCAACTTTGAGACGTTCTACAAGCAGACTCACGAGGGTAAGACGGACGGCATGAACGAGTACCTCGCCAACGTCCTGTCGAAGCCGGTCATGATGCCGGGCCAGGAGCCGCCGCCGTTCAGC
>CAXTSK010000724.1:0-2657 GCA_964246655.1 uncultured Pyrinomonadaceae bacterium | reverse complement strand
AGACCTGTCGGCCGTCTACGCCTCTCTGCCTGACGAGGCGCGCGCGTGTCACGCCGCCGCGCACAAGGCCTACCCCGAATACCTACTGGGCAGTCTCGACTCTTGGACGGACGGCGACGGCGACGGGAAAATCGACCTCGTGGTTTTGACGACGACGTGCGACTGCACGCCGCAGAGCGACCTGCTCTGCCAGTTGATTCTGCGCCTGTCCGACGGCAAGTGGCGACAGATGGCCCGCATCACCCCCGCCTGAGCCGAAGGCCGCGACGAATGAAACTCGCGCCCCTCCGGCCCCCGAAAAATCCTCCGAAGCCTTTGCGGGCGGGCTCTTTTGCCGCTTGCGCCCGCGCGGGTGCGGTCAGTTCGACGGCCGCGCCGTCGTGGGTGGCCTTGCCACGCCCGAGGCTCGGCTGTACTTTCTTGGTGGTCATAACTATTCTCTTCTCTTGTTTGAGTTGTGCTCGCGGGTCGCGCGTCTCTACCCTTCAAGTTTTGGCGCGCAGCCCGTTTCCCTTCTGGTCTTGTTCACTGTCGGAGGTGCGCCCCGCCCCTTCCCTTCCCGGAGCTTAATGCCCCTGACTTAGAATGTTTTTCTCACGGGGAACTTTTTTGTCAGCAGAAAGGATTTCTCACGGGAAAATGATTTCCTTGATGGTAGTATTTGCCGGGCATATGCTTGCGTACATGGAAGACTTGACCACTAAGCAAGTGGCCGAGCGGCTGAAGGTGACGCGTCATACGGTAGGAATATGGTGTAGGCGGGGGCTGCTGCCCGGCGCGTATGAGCACGATGCAGGGCGAGGTTCTGTGTGGCTTATACCGCGGGCGCCGGCAAAATCGCCAAGCAGGCGGGTAAAAAGAAGGGCGGGAAAAAGTGAGCAGTTATCAAGACAAAGAGCTGACGTGCGCCGACTGCCGGGGCAAGTTCCTTTTTTCCGCCAAGGACCAGGCGTTCTTCGCGGAGAGGGGCTTTAGCGAGCCGAAGCGCTGCAAACCGTGCCGGCAGGCAAAAAAAGACCGGCAGAGCGACGAGAGGGGCAATAGATGACCGGCGAAGAGATGGAGCGGGCAATTGAATTTCTGCTACAGAACCAAGCCACGCTCGAAGAGCGCATCGAGCAGGTCAACCGCGACCTCGGCGGGCGTATCGCCGAACTGACCGCCGTCGTGCGGATGCAGGCGGACTCGCAGAGCCAATTCAACCAGACGTTGACGACGGCCGTCAACGCGCTCGCCGAGGTCCAAGCGAAGACCGAGGCAAAGGTGGACCGGCTCGCCGGCGTGGTCGAGAAGCTGGTCGAGCGCCTGTCGCCGTGAGCGTGAAGTACATCCGGCCTGGGAGCGGAAAGGTGTGAGAGATGACTAAGATTGGGCTCGTGGTTCTTATCTTGGGAATACTCGGGGTACTGCTCGGCGGCGGCACGCTGCTGGTCTCGCTCCTGCTCCCGACCCTGACAGACGGGCGGACGAGTTGGGATGAGGCGATGTTTGGCATCATCCCCGGCGCCATTGTCTTAGTTTTCTCTTTCATCGTCGCGGCCGCCGGGATGGTCTTGATGTTGGCGGGACGGAAAAGAAGGACCGCCGGTGCATAGAACCCGTTTTCGGCACCCAATTCCCTACCCCCTCCCCGAAATGGACATTGATTTGCCGGGCGTACCGTGATACCCTCCCCGGCCATGACAACCGCCGCCCCGGCCTTGCCACCGTTCTCTATCAATCCCGACCCGTCTCTCCTATACTTGACACCCGGCCTTGAAGCGGCGCTCCACAAGACGCGCTACGTCATCGAGAACCGACAGGGGCTGACGGCCATCCTCGGCGACGTTGGACTTGGCAAATCCACGGTACTCCGGTATCTCTACCAGTCCTACGCCGCGCGGGAGGACTGCCGGACCGCCTTCCTGCACACGCCCAGCTACAAGTCGGAATTCGCCTTCCTGAAGGCAATCTGCGCCGAGTTCGACGTGCCCCTGAGGCCCTCGCAGCAGCGCCAGGAGTCGGAATTGAACGGCTTCCTGATCGAGCAGCTCCAGGAGGGGCGCCTCTGCGTCCTCTTCGTGGACGAGGCCCAGAAGCTGCCCGGCAGTCAGCTTGAACTTGTGCGCACGCTATTGAATTTCGAGGACGGCAAGGTGAAGTTGATTCAGATCGTCCTGGCCGCGCAGCTCGAAATCCGCCAGAAGCTCGCCGACCCCTCTAAGAAAGCCATCCGCTCACGCATCTTCGCGCCCTCTGTCCTTGACCCTCTGAGCCTGAACGAGACCGTGGACATGCTCGACTTCCGCTGCCAGCGGGCCGGCATTCGCAACCCCTTCGAGCTGGCGGCCGTCGAGGCCGTCTACCGCATGACGGGGGGCGTACCGCGCGAGGTCTTGAAGGTCTGCTCCATCTCCCTTGAGATGGCCCGTTCGCAGGGGCTCGACCGAATCGAGCCTGACTTGGTTGAAGCGCTCTACCCGGAGGCCGTCTATGTCGGCCAATAAGATTTACTCCTTCAAGGACCTGATGGCCGCAAAGCGCGCGCAGGCTGAGGCTCCCGCGCCGGAGAGCGTGTCAGCTTCAATATCGGTACCCGATTCCCCATCCCTCCCTGATAAGGTACCGGTTGCTGATAAGAAGTCCATACCTGAATCTACCCCTCCCCAATCCACCAC